>DOVJ01000095.1 GCA_003520145.1 Eubacterium sp. | reverse complement strand
ATCAGACGAACATGGAATGTGTCTTTTTATGAAATATGCTATTGAACAATGCGAAGAAATAAATATTCATTACATTGATTATTTTAACACATGGATTCTTCGTGACGATGAAGAACCTGAAGGCGAAGATGTTTCAAAGGAAATGTTAAGAATATTAGTTAAAAGAGGGTTGCGATAGTGTACATTGGTGAATGAGAGATAATACTAATGAAAAAATAAATCAAATCAGAAAAAAGGCTAAGATTCTAAATATAAAGCTATCTGATGAGATGATATCAAAGGTGAAATAAATGGATGGAGAATTGTGGTTTTACTTGGCTTTTTCAATAATATGTACGGTAGGAGGAATATATAATCTTAAGACATCATTAAAAAAGTACTCTATTTGTGTTAAAGGGAAATGTACAAATCTTTTGAAATATGATATAAAAACGCACCATTTCAAATATATTATAGACGGGGTGGAATACAATGGAATAGGAAGAAGTTCATGGATAATGAAAAGAGGAAAGATGTATAGCATTAGGGTTGACAAGGATAATCTTGAGGATTTTGTAACGATGGGATTTATTATTTCTCCTTTAGTGTGGGGAATTATCCTTTTAACAGGCACGCTGATAGGTTTGGTAATAGAATTACACTGATGTTATTTATTATGATAAGGTTTGGGAAAACAGTATTTACTATTAGATTTGAGTAAGAAGTCTTGAAAGTGGAAAATTCTCCAACATCCTCTTCAAATACATCTTGACTTTTTAGACATCCTATACTAAAATAGTAATAGTATAATTTATTCAAAAGGAGATTTTTGAAAAATGGCTAAAGTTGTTACAATGGGAGAGATAATGCTTAGATTATCTACTCCAAACAATGAGAAGTTCATTCAGGCAGATGAGTTTGATGTTTGTTATGGTGGTGGTGAGGCCAATGTTGCAGTTTCACTTGCAAACTATGGTCATGATGCTGAATTCGTTACAGCAGTACCTAACAACGAGATCGGTGAGTGTGCAATAGCAGCTCTTCGTAAGTACAATGTTAAGACAGATAACATTGCAAGAACAGGTGAGAGACTTGGTATCTACTATCTTGAGTCTGGTTCTTCTATGAGACCTTCTAAGGTTGTATATGATAGAGCTCATTCTTCTATCTCAACAGCTACAGCTGCTGATTTCGATTTCGATAAGATTTTCGAGGGTGCTGACTGGTTCCATTTCACAGGTATCACACCTGCTGTATCTGACGCTGCTGCAGTTCTTACAGAGGAAGCTCTTAAGGCTGCTAAGAAGCATGGCGTTAAGGTTTCTGTAGATCTTAACTTCCGTAAGAAGCTTTGGTCTTCAGAGAAGGCTCAGAAGGTTATGAAGAACCTTATGAAGTATGTAGATGTATGTATCGGTAACGAAGAGGATGCTGAGCTTGTTCTTGGTTATAAGCCAGGTAACACAGATGTTACAAGTGGTGATCTTGAGCTTGCTGGTTACAAGTCAATCTTCGAGCAGATGGTAGCAGATTACAACTTCGAGTACTGTGTATCTTCACTTCGTGTAAGCCACTCAGCTTCTGATAACGGCTGGTCTGCATGTATCTATTCAAGAGACACTAAGGAATTCTATCATTCTAAGGAATACAGCATTCATCCAATCGTTGACCGTGTTGGTGGTGGTGATTCTTTTGCAGGTGGTACAATCTGTGGTCTCCTTGATGGTAAGGACTTCAAGGCAGCTCTTGAGTTTGGTGTAGCTGCATCAGCTCTTAAGCATACAATCCCTGGTGACTTCAACCTCGTTTCTAGAAAAGAAGTTGAGACACTTGCAGGCGGCGATGCTTCAGGAAGAGTTCAGAGATAATTTTTCAAAGTATTTCTTAATTAAGGAAAACCCGGACCCTTTGGTGTTCTGGGTTTTTCTTGTGTAATTATGTGATATTTATGCATTTCTTTGTTAAGTAATATGTCAAGTGTGCCGATATCTAAGTAGGAGGCGGTGACTGCTTATGAATACATTTAAGAGATTAAAAACCAGATGGAAGATAATGATAGGTATGGTTGCATTTGCGACCGTATTTGGAATTGGCATGCTTATTAAGGTTGTGGCTGCCAACGATATAAAGCTTAGTATCAACATGGGCGAAGAGATGGTATTCGAGGATATGGATACGCCTTTTGTTGCATATATCGGTATCAGCGGTAAGGATGAAGCGGGAGAGACGAGTTATGAGAAGATAGTCTATGAGACTTCTAACTCACATATATTTACTGTTGGTGAGTTTATGAACGAAGAGAAGAGTATCATACAGCTTCTTCCGGTAGCAGCAGGTAAGGCGAAGCTTAACGCCCGTTATATAGTGGATGTTAAGGACGGAGAACCTGTTTATTCGAAGGTTTTCTCCGGAGATGCTACAGTTCCTCTCATAATCGATATCGGAAGTGAAGCGTCTATTAAGACAACAACTACTGCGGATCCTGTAACCATATTCATGAATGGCTCTATTCATAATTCGATCAAGTGGACATACAGTAGACCTGATGTTGTCGAAGTTAAGAGTGACCCTCTTACATGTCAGACTGCTACAGTAACAGGAGTTGGCGCAGGTTACACGATAGTAACAGGTACTACGGCAGATGGATTGTTTGCGAACTTTCCAGTTTACGTAGATCCATCGCTTACACTGAACGAGTTCACCGTGAAGAGTGGGCAGAGTATAGATATACTTCCTTATACGAATGTCAAGAATCCAGAGGCTGTATACTGGAAAGCTGATAAGGATGCGAATGGTAACGATGTAGTTACTATCAACAACGGAATCTTAACAGGTATCTCGACCGGTGAAGTATATATCTATATAAGCTGTGATCCTTCATTTGATGAGGACAGAACAGTTAAGGCGAAGGTATCGGTTCCATTTGACTGGCTTGATACAGTCAGCACCATGAATGTCGGCAACGAGTATCAGCTCAAGACAACGCTTAATTCGTCATCTATTACATGGTCAACAAGTAACAAGGATGTAGTATCTCTGAAGCTTACTTCTACAGGTACTCCTGACGGAACCGTGTATGGTGTTGCGGAAGGTACTGCAGTCATATATGCGACCAGATCCTACACTAATCTTGAAGGTGCGGTTGTGAGCGAAACCATACAGCATACGATAAATGTTGTGGATGCCTTCGGTATCAGTAACAACGAAGTAACTATCAACAAGGGTGAAACATTTACCCTGACAGCCCTTACATCTAACGAGAATGCTACTATATCGTGGGCTGTGGCAGACAACAAGATCGTAGATTTCGCCACTGTGACGACCAAGAATAACATAACAGAGACCTTCAGAGGTCTTAAGAAGGGCGATACAACTATAGTTGTAACCCAGGTTTCAAGCGGTGTGCTGAAGACTGTTACCTGTACGGTGCATGTTCTTGAGCCTGTCGGTTCTCTTACTATCGATCCAGCATCCGTTATGATCCCAGTTAAGTCTTCTACGGAAGTTAAGCTGTTCATCAATCCTCTTAACGCGGACAATCAGAACATCAAGTGGGCTTCTAACGACCCATCGATAGCGACAGTTAAGGGCGATTCTCTTAGCGCTGTCATAACAGGTGTATCTGGCGGTGACACGACCATAACAGCCATATCTGAGGATGGTCTTTACATAGCATACTGTAACGTAAGCGTAAGGCTTCCTGTTGAGCAGATCAAGCTCAACGTTCACAACGTCAACATAGACATGGCAACAGAGAAGTATCAGCTTACATATACGGTTTATCCTCAGGCAGAGGGCGTTAACCAGGACGTAACGTGGACTTCTTCGAATACGAGCGTTCTTACCGTAGATGAGAAGGGTCTCGTAACATTTAAGAAACCGGGCTATGCGACGGTTTACTGCCAGTCTACAGATAAGACATTTGATTATGGTACGGGCGCACCTTTCGATCTCTGCGAATTCTATATCAAGAAGCCGGTTACGAAGATTGAACTCAATCACACGAACGAGAAGGTGGATGTAGGTTCAGAGCTTCTATTCACTGCGAAGATCACGCCTAATGATGCGTCAAATCCGAACGTTATATGGTCATCATCGAATACTAGTGTAGCAACCATAGACAGTGGAGGCTATATGAAGGCTGTTGGAAGCGGCTATGCGGCTATTCTGTGTAAGTCCGAGTCCGATGGTATAACTGCTGTATGTAACGTATATGTTAAGCAGGGTGTTAAGGAGGTTGTGCTCAGTAAGAGTGAGATATCTGTACGAAAGGGCAACGACTTCTACTTAAGTGCGAATATCCTTCCTGATAACGCGGACAATAAGCGTTACTCATGGGTAAGCTCAGATACAAGAGTTGCAACCGTAGATGATTCGGGACATGTTAAGACTCTTGCCACCGGTGTAGTAACGATAAGTGCTATAGCCGATGATAACGGTATGATTGGTAAGTGTATCGTTACTGTAACAGAGCCTGTAGACAGTATAACGCTTAATTCAAGCGCAGAGACGCTCCTTAAGGATTCGAAGTTCCTTATCATACCGACAGTCCTTCCGCTTGATGCAACAGATAAGAGTGTAGTATTCAAGACAAGTGACCCGAATGTTGCGACAGTTGACAGCGAAGGTCTTGTAACAGCCAAAAAGGGCGGTAATTGTGTCATAACAGTTACTACTAACGAGCGAGGACTTGTTGCAAGCTGTAACATAACAGTTATAGAGAAGGTATCTGACGTAAGTCTTGATACATCCGAGATGTTCCTGAATGTCGGAGCAACTAAGGTTTTCAAGACTTCAATCAGCAATTCTGACAGCGCAACAGACAAGCGTATGCTCTGGGCTTCATCTGACCCTGGCGTTGTATCTGTTGATCAGTATGGACGTATAACAGGTGTAGGAGTCGGAAGTGCTGTAGTAAGTGCAACGGCAGCTGACGGAGGCGGTGCGAGTGCATCATGTCTTGTGAAGGTTGTTAATCCAGTCAGAAGCATAAGCATAAACCACTCTGATGAGACTCTATATGTTGGCGACAGTATAAGGCTTTCAGCCGAGACATATCCAGCCGATGCGACAGTTAAGTCAGTTAAGTGGACAAGCTCTAACGATAACATAGCATATGTCGACCAGGACGGTGAAGTATTTGCTAAGGCACCTGGTAAGGTGTGGATCTCAGCAACATCAGAGGATGGTAACGAGATCAAGGCCTTCTGTACTATAAGAGTTCTTGATAACGTAAGCGCTACAAGAGTTGCCGTGAACGCCAAAGAGATATTTATCTTAGCTGGTAACGGAAGACAGCTATCAGCGACTATATATCCGAGAACAGCCAACGAGGACCTTCTGTGGATGTCTACAGACACCTCTATTGCAAATGTATCGTCAGACGGATATGTATCGACAGTAGGCGTAGGTGAGTGCGAGATCATAGCTTATTCATCGCGTAACGCAGTACAGACAGCTATTCCACTTTATTCAGTAGCCATAAGCAAGACTAAGATAACTATGGAACAGTATGATACATTCCAACTCTATGTAGATGGATCACCTAGCAAGTACAAAGTATCATATAGAACAAGCAATCCTAGAGTATGTACTATAAGTGCCGATGGACTTGTTACTGCCAGACAGGCAGGAACTACTACAGTCAATGCGACAGTGAATGGCAAGACCATGACATGTACAGTAACAGTAGTAGATATAGAGGATGAACCGAGAGTCATTCCATACAAATTAGATAATTAGAGGTATTATAAGATGGATCTTTCCCTGATAAGAGAAGACATAGATAAGGTAGACAAAGAGATCATAGAGCTTTTCCAGAAGCGTATGGATCTGTGTGAAGAAGTAGCTAAGTATAAGCTTTCTGTAGGCAAGGCTATACTTGACAAGGGCAGAGAAGATTCGAAGATAGAGAAGGTGCAGACTTTCGTGGACGATGAGTCCATGAAGGTCGCACTTTCTGACCTTTTTAGGCAGATCATGTCATCTTCGAGAAAACTTCAGTATAAGTTCATGGAACAGAATTCTGCCACAGTAAGAGCAGAGTGTGAGATAGTAGATAAGATAGAGACACAGGGCGCTAAGGTGTGCTATCAGGGCATAGAAGGCGCATATTCATATCTTGCTATGAAAAGGTACTTTGGTGAGGATGTGGACGGCTACAATGTTCCGACATTCGACGCTGCCATGAAGGAAGTGGCCGAAGGAAGAGCAGACTTTGCAGTACTTCCAATCGAGAATTCTACCGCAGGTATAGTCAATGACACCTACGATCTTCTCATGAAGTACGATAATTACATAGTAGCTGATCTCGTATACGAGATAGACCATGCACTCTTAGGACTTCCAGGCGCAAAAGTATCGGATATAAGTAAGGTGTACTCGCATCCACAGGGCCTCATGCAGTGTTCACACTATCTCGATGAACACCTTGATTGGGACAGAATAGCGACTACGAACACCAGTCTTGGTGCTAAGAAGGTTCTGGCTGATGGCGATATACATCAGGCAGCCATAGCAAGCCGTGAGGCTGCGAAGGTGTTTGGACTTGAGGTCATAGCAAGCGAGATACGCAACGAGAAGAACAACGCGACACGCTTTGTGATCATCTCGAAGAAGCGTTCATTTGCAAAGGATGCTAAGACTATGAGCATATGCTTCGAGATAGCTCATGAGGCAGGCAGCCTCTATGGTATCCTAAGCCATATCAAGTACAACGGTCTTAACATGACCAAGATCCAGTCACGTCCTATAGAGGGCAAGATGTGGCAGTGGCGCTTCTATGTGGACTTTGAGGGCAATGTAAATGATGCGGCAGTCCTCAATGCTATGAGAGGAATCGAGGCTGAATCAACCTATCTCAAGTTTCTTGGCAATTATTAACTTTACATATAGATGTGCCGATATATATATTAGATGCAAGGATGCATAACACATTATACAAGGAGGTATGAAACATGGATATTAATTCAGTTGTTAACACAGTTGTTGCTAATCAATCACCGATTGCGAAGAACGACAAGATCTATGGTAAGACTGTGGGCGAGCCTAAGCTTTCCGATACCGGTAAGAAGTACTTAGACGAACTCAAGAAAAAGTACAACAACATGGATATCGTTCTTGTGAGCAAGGATCAGAAGGAGAATGCCAAAGCTAACGCTTCAAAGTTTGCTAATGCAGACAAGATGGTAGTTCTGATTGATGAAGAGAAGATCGAGAAGATGGCTACTGATGAGTCCTTCAGAAAGAAGTATGAAGGTATCATAGCTATGGCTGGACAAAAAGTGCCTGAACTTAAAGAAGCATTTGCAGGCAATGATTCTGTTAAGGGATTCGGACTCGAGGTTAAGGATGATGGCAACGCTTCTTTCTTTGCGGTTGTGAAGAAATCACAGGATGCTCAGGCGCAGCGAATCAAAGCGAAGGCTGAGGAGAAGAAGGCACAGAAGAAGGAAGACGAAAAGAAGGCTGAGAAAAAAGAGCGGGAAGAAAAGCTTCAGGAAGCAAGGAAAGAGAAGGCGGAGTCAGCGAAGGACGCAAGACTCGGGGACTTCGATCCTGACGAATATGAAGTTATCGAAGCCTCTTCTGTAGAAGAACTTGTAAAGAAGGTATCTGATTATGGTTACATGGCGATGAGTGACAACGTACTGTCAGCTCAGGAGCTTGTAAGAGGGCAGACACTCGACCTGAAAGTGTGATGCCTATGAGGGTTAATCTTAACAGTTCTTATATGCAGGATTTTAAGCGATATAGTGATGCCTCTAAGAAGAATATGGAGATGCTTGATAGTCGCATGAGCAAAGTTAAGGAATTCCTTCGTGAAACCAAGAAAAGTGCTGATGAGACTAAGAAGGCTCCTGGCCAAGTCGACATCGCCGCTCAGAGCATGGAATATGCTAACCGTGTCAGAGAGTCGAGGCAGAAGTCTTCGGCAACGAAAACTGCCGTTAAGAAGGTGCGCTATAGCGCTAATTCGCTATCTTCAGCAATCATAAGATCCAAGACATCTCTTACAGCTAAGCAGGCTGCTTCGAAAGCCAAAAGAGAAGTTCTTAAGCTTAAGAAGAATCTCATAAATCCTGATTACGATGCAGATGAAGTTCGCGCAGCCATAGCGCATGCCGAATCAATGGAGCGTATAGCCAAGAAGAAGGCATCTAATCTGGAACTAGAAGAGAAGGTTGAGATAAGAGATGATGCAAGAGATTATGAAGAAGATATCAGAAGTGATA
>DOVJ01000182.1 GCA_003520145.1 Eubacterium sp. | reverse complement strand
GTGGCTGTGCCTGCATCTGTGGCTGACCCTGCATCTGAGGCTGACCCTGCATCTGAGGATTCATATTAGCCATAACTGTAGGCTGAGCATTAGGATTATACTGCTGTGGATTCATCTGACCATTGAAGCCATATGAGCCCATCATATTGCCCATCATGTTACCCATCATGCCCATGCCCATGATACCCTGCATAGCACCATTTTCATTGGAAGCTGCTGCACCTGCTGCATCTGAGAAACCAAGTCCCATATGAGCACGAAGCATAGTATCACTCTGATAGTTACGATCTCTCTGAATAGCAAGGATCTGCTTCTCGCTTTCCTCATCGAAGGTGATCTCAAGATTGAGATTCTTAAGGATTATACCCTTATCCATCTGGAATCTGTCAACAAGAGTTTTGTTGATGAGATCAGTGATATCAAGCGAATAGTATCCAAGCTGCTCATATCTTATACCCTGCTGTGAAAGTGTTCCAAGAGCTCTCTGGAACGCAGGTGCCATCTCAGACTTGATCTGCTTGATAAATCTCTGTCCTTCTTCAGAATCTATAGTGAAATTATTGGTAACAGTCTTAACATAATTCTCATAGAATCCTACAGGGTTAACAATCTGAAGCTCATATGTACCATGTGCCTGAGCCTTAAGATTAACACCTGTCTCTCCATCTCTGAACGTAATAGCGCCAAAGCCTACAGGAAGACCTGTAAGAATCTGACAATTGATATAATACAATCTCATGACATGCTTAGACTGACCACCGGCAGTGAAACGATCAAGCATATCCTTAAGTGATGGAAGGAAATCCTTAAAACCACCACCAAGCAAAGAAGGAGCAGCTTCAGAATCATATCTATACTGACCTGCTAACTCGTTAGATGTAGCAATTACAAAATCATGTACCTTGCCATCCTCTACAAGAATAGCAGCCTGGTTGATAGATACGTTGAATACTGAACCGTTAGAGATAACGTTGTCTGTAGCGTTATTAACAGTACCGCTTCTAAGCACCTTCTGACCAGGACATCCAAGGACCTTGCTTGACATACCTGTACATTCAAATATATCAACAACCTGATCCTTAAACTGAGTTGATACTGAACCAACCGCCATTTGAATTAAACCCATTTTTAATCCTCCTTAAATTAAATGTCTATTATTCAACCGCACGTTATCATAACATCTCTTTGATGTCTGATACCTTCCATGTACGGGAAATAGCAAATGAAATCGCGCTGTCACATGCCGGACAGACTTTCATACCGATAGATGACACTGGTGCTCCGCAATGCGGACAACGAAGACTCTCATACTCGCCCTTAGCACCCATCTCAAGAAAATATGAATACTTTATAGCATACTTAGCCTGCTTGATATAATTACTATTCTCTTTCTGATACTGCACAGAAGCCTGAAATGTTATCATAGCCTCTTCACCACTTCTACGATAATCAGCTATGACAACCTTATGTACTCGTGGCAGTTTACAGCTTATATGATTGTTCATGAGAGTATATAAAAGCTCTTCATAAAACTGCGATGTGCAATCATCCTTTAGCGAAGATGGATTACCCGTATCAAGAGCATTCATATATTCGGTCATAATATTGGATATATAAGACCTAGCAAGCTCAACATTGAATTCCGGAAAATCCCTCAATATTGCCGGTATCCTAACAGGCTCCGTACCATCAAGCGTCCTGGGTGTTATCTGAGCTGCCTGATCTGCTTTTTTTATCTCATTAAAAAAAGGTGTAATCGAATCAGCAGTAGACTTGATTGCCTTAGTTACTTTTATAGCTACAACACCAATACATATAGCTATAACAGCAAATATTATGAACGGAACCAAAACCAATATACTTACAGCCATGTCATCCCCCTATGCACTAACTACTATGAATTATACCACTTTTTACAAAACATTTCAACAAAAAAGGAACAGTTCCAATGGTTCCGTTCCTTTTTTTATCAGCTTTTGCTGTAGATTATCTATCGAAATATCCCTTAGCACAGAGAAGTTCAGCTATAAGAACTGCGCCACCTGCTGCACCACGAAGAGTATTATGCGAAAGACCTACAAACTTGTAATCAAATACTGTGTCTTCGCGAAGACGTCCAAGAGATATACCCATGCCGTTCTCATAATTAACATCAAGCTTAACCTGTGGACGGTTATCCTCTTCAAGATACTGTATAAAATGCTTTGGAGCACTTGGAAGTTCAAGTTCCTGAGGAACGCCCTTGAAGTTTCTCCATGCCTCGATAATCTGTTCCTTAGTAGGCTTCTTCTCAAAGCTTACGAATACAGCTGCTGTATGTCCATCAAGAACAGGAACTCTTATACACTGTGTAGTAATAACAGGTGAAGCTGCCTTAACAACCTTACCATCAACAACCTTACCAAGAAGTCTAAGTGGCTCCTGCTCACTCTTTTCTTCCTCACCACCGATATATGGGATGATATTCTCTACCATCTCTGGCCACTCCTTGAAAGTCTTACCGGCACCTGATATAGCCTGATATGTAGTAGCTACAACAGTCTTAGGGCCGAATTCCTTAAGTGCAGCAAGAGCTGGTGTATAGCTCTGGATCGAGCAGTTAGGCTTAACACAGATAAATCCTCTCTTAGTGCCAAGTCTCTTCTTCTGATACTCTATAAGTTCAAGATGCTCTGGATTAATCTCAGGAACTACCATAGGAACATCCTCTGTCCAACGGTTTGCACTGTTATTAGATACAACAGGAACTTCCTTCTTAGCATATCTCTCTTCTATAGCCTTAATCTCATCCTTAGGCATATTAACGGCACAGAATACGAAATCCACCTTAGAAGCGATCTCATCTATATCCTTATCCATGTCAAGAACTACCATATCCTTAACACACTCTGGCATAGGAGTAGACATCTTCCAACGACCTTCACAAGCTTCCTTATAAGTCTTACCTGCTGAACGTCCACTAGCAGCCACCAAAACGATTTCAAACCAAGGATGATTCTCTAAAAGTGTTACAAATCTCTGACCAACCATACCAGTACCACCAAGGATACCTACTTTTTTCTTCTGCATAATGCTTTCCTTTCTGTCCGTACGTTACGCACATATGTTTTTCATATAAAGAATATCACACATTTCCAAAAAATGCAACTAAAAAATGAAAAAAAGAGCTAGTGATCGGATTCGAACCGACGACCTATTGATTACGAATCAATTGCGCTACCGGCTGCGCCACACTAGCATCTTTATGTGCATCGATTCAGTTATCAGAACCGATGCATAAGTATTATACAAGATTTATATATGAATTGCAAGCATTAATTACGGCTTTCGTGATAAGTTTTTTCGGTATTAACTGACCATATAGCCGATTTATCCTTTTTATCATGAACTATACAATCAACCGCAGCAAATGCTGTCAGCATAGAGTGATCCATGTTGTTGTACCGGTGCTGTCCGTTACGTCCCACACAGTAGAGATTAGAATATCCATTCAGATAATCAACTACCTCACCTATTCTGTCATATGTTCCAAAGTACGCTGGATAAGCCTTATAAACAGCTTCCTTGTGGTACTCTATTACATCATCCTCATCGAGTATACCCATCTTGACAAGTTCTCTGATTGCAGCTTTTGCACATGGCTCTTCTTTCCCTCTAAAGAAGTGTTCCTTCTCATGGCAAAAGTATTCCATACCTATGTATACCGTATTATCAGGATCATTGACCATATAAGGCGACCAGTTATTGAATATCTGAATCCTTCCGACTCTCACACGCTTATCCTGAACATAGATCCAGCAATCAGGCACTATATTAGACAAAGTCTTCATAGAAGTCTCGTTCTTTAGCTTAAGCTTCTTCGCTAATATGCCTATAGTTACGAAATCTCTGTACATAAGTCCGTCAGCCACAGACTTAACATCAGCCGGAACATTTGGCATAGAATCTATGAGTTCCTTAACAGGCATAGATGATATAAGTTCATCCATGATCATATTATGAACTTCGCCATGCTCATCCTTATAGTCAAGCGACACAACCCGATCACCCTCTGTATGCAGAGAAACAACACGTGAAGAGGTACATATAGTACCACCCATATCCTCAAACCTCTTTGCAACAGTTTCCCAGAGTTGTCCAGGTCCAAACTTAGGATAATAGAATTCCTCTATAAGCGAAGTTTCCGTGTTGGAAGCGTTCTTCTTGCCGGTGAAAGAATTGAACATATCCTTAAAAACAGCCTTCAAAGAGATGCCCTTAACTCTCTGTGCGCCCCAGTC
>DOVJ01000089.1 GCA_003520145.1 Eubacterium sp. | reverse complement strand
GGTATGGGTGGTGGTACTGGTACCGGTGCAGCACCTGTAGTTGCTAAGGCAGCTAAGGATATGGGTATCCTTACTATCGGTGTTGTTACTAAGCCTTTTGGTTTTGAAGCAAAGAGAAGAATGCAGAACGCTCTTGCAGGTATCGAAAGACTTAAGGAGAATGTAGATGCAGTCATCATCATTCCTAACGATAAGCTTCTTACTATCATAGATAGAAGAGCAACTATGCCAGAAGCTTTCAAGAAGGCTGATGAGGTTCTTCAGAATGGTGTAAGAGGTATAGCTGATCTTGTTAATGATGCAGGTATGATCAACGTAGACTTTGCCGATGTTCGTACTATTATGCTTGATAAGGGCGTTGCTCATATGGGTATCGGTTCTGGTACTGGAGAGACTAAGTGTATCGACGCAGTTAAGGAAGCTATAGGAAGTCCGCTTCTTGAAACAGATATCGCAGGTGCTACAGATGTTCTTATGTACTTCAGTGGTGATATATCACTTGCTGATGTTGATGAGGCTGCTAATTATGTTAAGGATCTTGCATCTGATGACGCCAATGTTGTATTCGGATGTAAGTACGATGATTCAACACCTGATTATGTAGTTATAACAGTTATCGCTACGGGTATCAGTGATGTAGCAGAGGCGCCAGAGGCTAAGGCTACAGCACAGAATGTTAATGCTCAGCCTGCACAGATGTATGCTCAGCAGTCACAGGTTCAGCAGCCTATGTCAGATCCTAGATTTCAGCAGCAGTATCAGCAGTATCAGGCACAGTTCCATGTTCCTGCTGCGAATACAGTACCTGTTAATCCTCAGGTTACAACACCTCAGGTTCAGACATATCAGACAAGACAGCCTCAGGTTCAGCCACAGACAAGCAGAACAGGCAGTGAGTCAGGCAAACCAAAGTTACCTGAATTTTTATCTAAGAGAAAATAATCATTTTGGGGCGCTTCACAAACTAACGTGTGAAGTGCCTTTTTTAGAGAATGGGAGGCTAAGATCATGAAGTGTCCTTATTGTGGCAGTGAAGACTCGAAGGTTCTTGATAGCAGACCTTTTGAGGATTCTATCAAGAGAAGAAGAGAATGCAATACATGTTTTAAGCGTTTCAATACATTTGAGAAGGTTGAGAGTGTACCTTTTATGATCATCAAGAAAGATGGTACCCGCGAGACCTACAGTAGAGAAAAGTTAGAGTCTGGCATAGTCAGATCATGTCATAAGAGACCTGTTTCAGCTGAAGAGATCAAGGAAATCTTAGATGATATCGAGAATAAGATATTCTCTCTTGATAAGAGGGAAGTATCATCTACATATATAGGCGAGAATGTTATGGAAGCACTTAAGAACTTAGATCAGGTTGCTTATGTCAGATTCGCCTCTGTATACAGAGATTTTAAGGATGCCAATACCTTCCTTGAAGAGATGAAGATACTTGCGGAGAGTAAAGATGTTTGAGATGTTTTATCCTGATCTTATGATCAGGGATACCTACAAGATAGATTATGAAGGGTTTTATGAACTGGGCTTTAGAAGTATTATCTTTGATATAGATAATACTTTAGTTCATCATGGGGCGCCTGCTAACGATAAGTGCATAAAGCTCATGAAGAGACTTAAGAATATCGGTTTTGATGTTCTTGTTCTGTCTAATAACAAAGAACCGCGTGTCAGAATATTTGCAGAAGCCTGTGGTATAAGATATATATATAAGGCTGGAAAGCCGTCTAAGAAGGGCTATAAAAGGGCTATGGAGCTTCTTGGAACTGACACTGATAACACGCTTTTTATAGGTGATCAGATATTTACTGATGTGTGGGGCGCTAAGAGGTGCAACATATTCTCCATACTCGTGACACCTATATATCACAAGGAAGAGATTCAGATCGTCCTTAAGCGCAGACTTGAGTGGTTTATTATCAGAGAATACAAGAAAAAGAGGGGAATATCGGATGGATATATCAGGAAAAACTAAGATATGTGGTCTCATTGGTAACCCTGTTGAGCACTCGTTTTCGCCATTCATACACAATACTATCTCTGAGAAGCTTGGGATAGATATGGTGTATGGAACTTTTTGTGTTAAGGACGATTTAGAGACCGCGGTTAAGGGTGGATATGAACTTGGCATACAGGGATTTAATGTAACTGTCCCTCATAAGCAGAACGTGATAAATGCTTTGGCTAAGGTAGACGATATAGCAGGTATGATAGGTGCTGTCAACACTCTTGTGAGAGTTGATGGCGGATATAAGGGCTATAACACTGATATAATAGGCTTTGTAAGAGAGCTTGATGATGCCGGTATAGATATATGCGCCAATACTTTTTTCATAATAGGCGCAGGCGGTGCTGCAAGAGCTATTGCATATATACTTGCTTATTCTAAGGCAAAGGATATATATATGTATAACAGGACTAAGGAAAAAGCACTTGATATACAGGAACATATATATTCGAATCTTGGTGTTAAGATACATGTGGTTGATACACCTTATGTTGAAGGATTGACAGATTATGTAGCTGTACAGACAACAAGTGTTGGCTTAAGCCCGAAGGTTGATGAGATGCCGGTTACGGATGAGAGATTCTACGATGCTGCAAAGTGCGGAGTGGACATCATATATAATCCTTTTGAAACAGCATTTATGAAGCAGTTCGCTAAGCGAGGAAAGTCTTCTTATAATGGCCTTGCTATGCTTCTTTATCAGGCAGTAGCTGCTTATGAACTGTGGAATGGTTGCGAGGTTGACAGCGTGGTCGTTAAGGAAACCTATGATTTGTTAAGGAAGAAGCTTGGATTATGAGAAAGAGAAGTTATGTGCTTATAGGCTTCATGGGAAGCGGTAAGACAACAGTTGGTGAAGAGTTAGCCAAAGAACTTGGCGTAGAATTCATAGACACTGACGCATATATAGTTGAGAATCAGGGGCGCTCGATCAACGAGATATTTGAGAATAATGGCGAAGGATATTTTCGTGATCTCGAGTCTGAGGCAGTTAAGGAACTATCGCAGAGCTTTAAGCCGATGGTGCTTTCCGTGGGCGGTGGCCTTGTTATGAGAGATATTAATGTGGGATATCTTAAGGCTATTGGTCAGATAGTATACTTAAGAGCGTCTGTTGATACTTTGTGCGTAAGACTTGAAGGTGATGATTTAAGACCGCTTCTTAAGGGAACCGATCTTAGGAAGAGGATAGAGGAACTCATGAACGTTCGAAAAGAACGCTATGAGGAAGTGGCTGATATAGTTATAGATACAGACGATAAAAAAGTACTTGAAATTGTTCATGATATAGGTTATAATTAGTTGAGATTTTTTAGGAGGTACCGAGATGGTAAGTGCAGGTGATTTTAAGAACGGTTTGACTATTGAGTTGGATGGACAGGTATATCAGATTAAGGAATTCCAGCATGTAAAGCCTGGTAAGGGTGCTGCTTTCGTTAGAACAACACTTAAGGACATCAAGAACGGTGGTGTTATCGAGAGAACTTTCAGACCAACTGAGAAGATGCCACAGGCTCATATAGAGAAGGCTGAATATCAGTATCTTTACAGAGAAGGCGATATGTACAACTTCATGGATACAACAACATATGAGCAGATCTCTCTTAATGCTGATATAGTTGGAGATTCACTTGATTTTGTAAAAGAGAATGAGATGGTTAAACTTTCTTCTCATGCGGGAAGCGTATTCTCTATCGAACCACCTGATTTTGTTGAACTTCAGATCATCGAGTCTGAGCCGGGTGTGAAGGGTAACACAGCAACAGGTGCTACTAAGCCGGCTATAGTTGAGACGGGAGCAAAGGTTATGGTTCCGCTTTTCATCGAGCAGGGTGAGAAGATTAAGATTGATACTCGTTCAGGCGAATATTTATCAAGAGCATAATTTGACGGGGCTGTGTTTTACAGCCCCCTTTTTTATCTCAGTCGGGGGTCCATTCTCCGACTGAGATATAACAGTAAGGAGGAGTTGTATGGCCAATATTATAGCACTGATATGGGATTTTGACAGAACGCTTATAGATGGGTATATGCAGGATCCGATGTTTGAGGAATACGGGGTTGATAAAAGGCAGTTTTGGGATGAGGTTAATGCTCTTCCTGAAAAGTATGCCAAAGAACAGGGTGTGAAGGTAAATCCTGAGACTATATATCTTAATCATATGATTAAGTATGCAAGAGAAGGAAAGTTTGCCGGACTTAGTAATAAGAAACTTAGAGAAATAGGCACGAAGATGAAGTTTTATCCTGGTATGCCTCTCTTTATGCAGAAGGCAAAGGATTATATCAAGGATAATCCAAGGTATGCTGAATATGATATTAAGCTCGAGAATTATATAGTCAGTACAGGTCTTACTGAGGTGATTAAGGGTTCTGAGGTATATAAGTATGTTTCTGGTGTGTGGGGCTGTGAATTCATCGAGAGAGATGGTGTGATCGATGAGATTGCTTATACTATAGACAACACTACTAAGACTAGGGCTCTCTTTGAGATCAATAAGGGCGTAGGAAGAGACAATAACGTGAAGGTCAACACTATGATCCCTAAGGAACAGAGACGTGTGCCTTTTGAGAATATGATATACATAGCTGATGGACCGAGCGATATACCTGCTTTTTCTGTGATAAATCAGAATCACGGTCATACATTTGCCATATATCCGAAGGGAAGTGTGGAGGCTTTGAAGCAGGTTGAGCAGATGAGGCTTGACAATAGAATCGAACTGTATGCTGTTGCTGATTACTCTGAGGATACGACAGCTTACTTGTGGCTTATGTCCAAGATCGAACAGATAGCCGAAGAGATAAGACAGAAGGAAAGGAATCAGATCGCAAAGTATGAGAATGCCGCATTGCCGCGACATCTGTGATTGGGAATATATATGAGTGATAATAACGAGAATAACGAATACGAAGAGGTTTGCTTCATATGTAAGCGAACAGGTAAGAATGCCGGACCTATGGTGAGGTTTGCAGGCAATATGCTTCTGTGTCATGACTGTTTGCAGAAGACATTTGATACTATGAATAATACGGATATGTCGATGTTCAATATGAACATGGGTATGGGTATGCCGCCTATAGATATGCTTAAGACTAATCCGGGCTCGCAGACTAAGATCAAGAAGGAAGAGGCATCGGAACCGCTTTTTGACATAAAGGATATACCTGCGCCGCATATCATCAAGGCGCGTCTTGATGATTATGTTATCGGACAAGAGCGTGCTAAGAAGGTCATAAGCGTCGGTGTGTACAACCACTATAAGAGAGTGTGGGATAACGAAAGCACTAAGGATAAGGCGCAGGATGATGGTGTTGAGATAGAAAAATCCAATATCCTCATGATCGGTCCGACAGGTAGCGGTAAGACTTATCTTGTCAAGACGCTTGCAAAGCTTCTTAAGGTTCCTCTTGCGATAGCTGATGCAACTGCTCTTACAGAGGCGGGCTACATAGGAGATGATATAGAGAGTGTTATATCCAAGCTTCTTTCTGCTGCGGGTAACGATGTTAAGAAGGCTCAGCGTGGTATAGTATTCATCGATGAGATAGATAAGCTTGCTAAGAAGAAAAATGCTACTACAAGAGATATAAGCGGTGAGTCTGTTCAGCAGGGGCTTCTCAAGCTTCTCGAGGGAAGTAAGGTAGAGGTTCCGGTTGGTGCTAGTTCTAAGAATGCGATGGTTCCTATGGTGACTGTTGATACCAGTAACATCCTCTTTATATGTGGCGGTGCTTTTCCTGATCTTACGGATGTTATTAAGGAGCGACTTAAGAATGATATGACTATAGGTTTTAAGCCTGCAGGATGGTTTGAAGAAGAGGATCTTTCTACACTTCTTCGTCAGGTATCTGCCGATGATATAAGGAGGTTTGGCATGGTGCCTGAATTCATAGGTCGTCTTCCGATCATATGCACTCTTGATGAGATGACTGAAGACATGCTTGTTGAGGTACTTAAGACCCCTAAGAATGCTATCCTTAAGCAGTATCAGAAACTCTTTAAGATGGACAGTGTGGAGCTTGTGTTTGAAGATGATGCTGTAAGAGAGATTGCGAAAAAGGCGCTTGAGAAGAAGACTGGCGCAAGAGCTCTTAGGTCGATCATAGAAGAACTCATGCTTGATATCATGTATGAGATTCCGAAGGATACTAATATAGGCAAGGTGACTATAACGTCTGATTATATTAACAAGAAGTCCCTTCCTCAGATCGAGGTAAGGAGCATACCAGTTAAGGCAGGTGATATGGATGACTGATGAGAGAAAAGAAGAACTGATAGAAGAACTTATTAAGGTGGAGTATGCTCTCTTTGACAGGGTTGATAATGAAGGCGGGCGTGCTGCATGCCAGGATGATTATCTTACTTTCTATGCGATGAGAAAGAGTCAGTATCTTACCTGGAATATAGAGACTATAGAGTCTCTATATAACGATATGGTGACTAACCGTGATAAGGGAAGGAATCTTGTTACTGAGAAGTATGCAAGGATGATGGAGTCCACAGCGCCAGAAGAGTATAAGAAGATAGAAGCTCTCCTGCCTAAGGTTGGCGATGAGGCTAAGAGGATCATAGAGTCGGTTGTTGCCATAGAAGTTGAGTGGATGGAAGCATTTGCCAAGGCACATCCGAACATAAGTATGAGAGCGAGGAATATTAGGACGGCAACTGATACGCCTTATGAGACATCTGCGGAGACTTATCTTCGCGGCGAGCTTATGACTTATTCGATGGATACGCTTTACCTGTATGCGAGGAGAGTTGTAGAACTCTACAAAGAAGGCGCGAACATGATAGAGATGACTATGTTTAACACTATCAAGATGTATGGATATGAAAGATTTGAGGATGTTAAGTGATCATAAAGGATTTCTACGATAAACTAGATGAGTGTTTTGCCTCTAATGACGCAGCAGGTGCTGCTTCTGTGCTTGAGGATTATTACAAGAAGGCTAAGGCTATGGATGACACTTCGCTTATATGTGCTGTCCTTAGTGAGCGCATGGGCTTTTACAGAGGCATGGGGAAGGAAGAGGAAGCTCTTTCTTCTGTGCGTTTGATGGAAGAGCTTATAGAGAAAGAGGAGCTTGATAAGCATATAGACGGCACGAATTATGCCACTATGCTCATCAATATGGGTACCACTAAATCGAGATTTGGGCTGTATGAAGAGGGGCTTGTGCTCTATGATGAGGCTATGAAGTTACTTCGGGATTCTGAAGATTACTATCTCTTAGCGAGTCTGTCTAATAACATGTCTTCTGCGTATGAGGGTATCGGTGAATTAGAAAAAGCCATAGACTCTTATAAGGCTGCGATTAGCTTCCTTGATCATCCGGGGATTCTCTCTTACTATAAGGCCATAACTTATGCAAATATGGCTGCGTGTTATGAAGCTATGGGTGATGAGAAGGGGCAGTTAAGCTCTGTTCAGATGATGGATGAGATTGTTGATAGGCTTTTTGAACTTGTGGATCCAGGGTTTGCTTCATGCCTTAATAAGTGCGCTATGTATCATGAGCATCTTGGACATGTAGAAAGAGCTGAGTACCTTAGAAAAAGGGCAGAAGAGATATACAGCATGTAAGAAAGTGTGGTGGATAGTATGAAGGGCTTAGAACTTGCAAGAGAATATTATCATACATATGGCAAAAAGCTTATAAGTGATTATGCTTCTAATCCCGATTCTGTCTGCGCGGGTCTTGTGGGTGAGGGCTCTGAGTGTCTTGGGTTTGACGATGAGACTTCGAAGGATCATGACTTTGGCGGTATATGTATATTTGTACCGGATGAGACGACGGACGAAGAGCTAAAGAGGCTATCTGACGCTTATGAAGAATTGGTAAAGAAAACTGTGGAAAAAACAGGCAAAAGTATCTACGGCGATGGCAGAAGAGGTGTCTTCAGGGTGAGTCAGTTCTATGAGAATCTACTAGGTACCGACCCTTTTGCCATAACGGATGTTGATCTTATATTCATACCAGATTATTGCATAGCCAATGCAACAAGTGGTGAGATATTCTGCGAGGGTGACGGTACATTTGTCAGGATCAGAGATAAGCTTAAGGTTATGCCGCGTGATGTAAAGCTTAAGAAACTTGCTGCGAGGATGGGCTACATGGCGCAGTATGGGCAGTACAATTATATGCGTATGTACAACCGTGGCGAGTTCTGTGCTTGCCTGGTCGCTAAGGCTGAATTCATGAAGCAGGCTGCGTGGGCGTGTTATCTTCTTGAAGGAAAGTATTCGCCTTACTATAAGTGGATGTTCAGGGGGCTTGATGGTCTTGGTGACTTTGCGAAGGGTATTAAGGAGAGGCTTAACAGGCTTAACACGCTTGAGGGATATGAGTGTTTTTGTGAGATAGAAGAAATCGCGAGCTGTTTTACTGAAGAACTTATAAGTCAGGGGATAAGTGATGAGAAAGATACTTATCTTGAGAGACAGGGGCTTAGTCTTATGAGACATATAGAGGATAATACTATGAAAGGAATGCATCTTTTGATGTGATTGATATGGGAAGTTTTATAGAATTAAAAGATGTATGTAAGACATATACAGGATCAGGAGTGTCTATAGATGCTCTTCGCAATGCGTCATTTACTGTGGATAAGGGTGAAGTGTGCGTGATCGTCGGACAGTCTGGTGCTGGCAAGACGACACTTCTTAATATAATCGGAGGTATGGATAAAGCTACCTCTGGAAGTGTTGTACTCGATGGTGTGGAGGTGTCTGGCAAGAGTAAGAGAGAACTTGCAAAGTACAGACGTGAGGATATAGGCTTTGTTTTTCAGTTCTACAATCTTATACCGAATCTAACAGCTGTTGAGAACATAGATATCGCGACCATGCTATCGAAAGACCCTATCGATTCGAAGGAAGTTCTTGAGATGGTTGGACTTAAGGAGCGTATGAATAACTTCCCAGCGCAGTTATCTGGTGGTGAACAGCAGAGAGTTTCCATAGCGAGAGCCTTAGCGAAGAATCCGAAGCTTCTTCTGTGTGATGAACCGACAGGAGCTCTGGATTATGAGACCGGTAAGAGTATACTAAAACTTCTTCAGGACATGTCCTCTGGCCGCGGTATGACAGTTATGATCATAACGCATAATCAGGCGTTGACTGCGATGGCTGACAGGATCATAAGGATGCGTAACGGACACATCCTGAGTATTGAGAAGAACGATAATAAGGTTCCGGTGGAGAATATAGAATGGTAAATGCTTATAACAAGAATATACTTCGTACCATAAAGCAAAGTATAGGCAGATATATAGCCATCATGGCAATAATCGCTCTTGGAGTGGGCTTTTTCGCTGGATTGAAATCGACGAAGCCTGCTTTTTGCAACAAGGCAGATGTTTTTTTTCGTGATACCTGCATGTATGATGTTAGGATCGTGTCTTCTCTTGGATTTACTGCTGATGAGATAGAGAAGATAAGCGAGATTCTCGGGGATGACGCTTATGTTGAGGGTGAGTTCTATGAAGATGCCATATGTTCAGCAGGCAAAGAGATGTATGTGTGCAGATTCTTTTCTATTAACGAGAAAGTCTCGCTTGTCAATCTGACTGCAGGCCGTTTTCCTGAGCGTTACGATGAGTGCGTCATATCTTATTCGCCTTCAAGAGACGTGAAGATAGGTGATGTGATCGAGCTTGATAATTCTAATCCATATACTACAGTCAACAGATTTGACTGTATGAGTTATAAGGTTGTAGGCATAGTTCAGTCGCCTCAGTATATAGGTACCGATCGTGACAGCACTACGCTTGGAGGTGGCAAGATCACGACCAATGTCTATGTCTATGATGATTCTGTTGATATCCTGTTTTACAAGGCACTCAATATCAAGTACAAGAAGGATTTTAAGGCTTATTCTTCCGAATATAACGATTTCACACACGATGAGATAGTTAGACTTAAGCCGCTGGTGAAGCCTATACTCGAAAAGCGTTATAATTCTTATCAAGAAAGCGTCAACGATGAAAGCTTAAGTCTTGATCTATATTATCTTACCCGTAACGAGAATACTGGATATACAAGCTTTCGTAACGACATGGATATCGTGGAAAATGTCTCGAAGGTCTTCCCTGTTTTCTTTCTCATCATAGCTGCTTTAGTTTGTTCAACTACTATGGCAAGGATGATAGATGAAGAAAGAGAAACTATAGGTGTTCTCATGGCTATGGGATATAGTGATGTAAGGATACTTATGAAGTATCTTATGTATTCTGGAAGTGCTGCGGTTATCGGCTGTATAGGTGGATTCTTGATCGGAACCAGGCTTTTCCCTTATGTCATAGATCATGCTTACGGTATACTCTATAACTTTGGCAATGGTATAGATTATTACTTTTCTCCTGTTCTTTTTTTGTGGTGTTTTATAGTTTCGCTTCTTTGCATAGTGGGTACTACATGGTACACATGTGGAAGAGAACTGAAAACTATGCCG
>DOVJ01000061.1 GCA_003520145.1 Eubacterium sp. | reverse complement strand
CTTTTAGGAGCCCTTTTATAAAAGTATATCATACCGACTTGTCACTGTCAAGTATTTTTTTTGATTTTATACTGATTTTTGTGTGTTTTTTTGAAAAAAGTGCTGTAAGCACACTGCACTTACAACACTTTTTCAACTACATTCTAATTATATATTTCTCTCTCTTAAGATATCAAGTCTTTCCTTTGCGAGTGTTATAACTGCATTGATCATAACGCCAATTATAGCGATCATGAATATAACTCCGATATCACCTACGCCTACACAAGCAAGCTTCAACAGCTTACGAAGTGGAGAAACCACAAGAACAAGTACCTGAAGAGCTATTCCGAAAACAGTTATGATATTCAAAGCCTTATTATTCCATGATTCCTTTGTAGCAAATGCAAGCTTTGCCTTAGTCTTACATACATAAGCCATGAGCATCTCGTTGATTGCAAGTGTACTGAAGCAGTATGTTCTACAAAGCGAGAGAAGTTCTTCATCGCCGCTTAAGTGACCGAGTATATCTGTCATACCGTACTTACTTATAACAGGAAGAAGGAAAGCTATCAAAGCAGCCATACCACTTATAACACCCTGTACTACGATATTGATATAATCACTCTTATTGAGGATACCGCTCTTAACATCTCTTGGCTTCTCGTTCATAACTCTGTCAGAGCCTACGTCCATACCAAGCGCAAGCGATGGCGCTGTATCGGTAAGAAGGTTGACCCACAGGATCTGTATAGTCGAAAGTGGCGAAGAAAGTCCGGCAAATATAGCCGATGCCATCAGCACAACCTCACCAAAGTTCGAACGAAGAAGGTAAACTACCGACTTCTTGATGTTGTTGAAGAGGTTACGTCCTTCCATAACCGCATTCTTGATGGTTATGAAGTTATCATCTACAAGAATCACTTCAGCAGCATCCTTGGCAACCTCTGTACCACCTATACCCATGGCAACACCGATATCGGCTGCCTTAAGCGAAGGTGCATCGTTAACACCATCACCGGTCATAGAACATATCTTGCCGTGAGACTGGAAAGCCTGCACGATCTGAACCTTATTCTCTGGTGAAACTCTGGCAAATACGCGATAATTAAGTACATTCTTCCTGAATTCTTCAGGATCCATCTCATCGATCTCTGCACCTGATATACTCTGCGAGATATCTGTAGCGATATCGAGCTCCTTAGCTATGGCAAATGCTGTGATCTTATGATCACCTGTGATCATAGCAACGTCGATGCCTGCGTGATGACACTCGTCAACAGTCTCCTTAACTCCTTCCTTAGGAGGGTCGATCATAGCAGAAAGACCTACGAAGATCATATCCTTCTCCTGTGGCTTATCATCGCCTTCTCTGTAAGCAAGAGCAAGAACTCGAAGTGCCTGAGAACTCATCCACTCAGCAGACTTGGTTGCGAGAAGAACATCCTCGTTAGTTATATCTCTGACTCCGCCATTATCAAGTACACGGTTACATCTGACTATGACTGAATCGATAGCACCCTTGGTATACGAAACATTTGTAACCTGACCATTCTTTGATACCTTATCAAGAGTGGTCATCATCTTACGATCTGAGTCAAAAGGAATCTCGTCGAATCTTGTTATGCCAGACATGATGTTGTCATATCCAAGCTTATTGTCCTTAGCATACTTAACAAATGCAGTCTCGGTAGGATCACCGATTTCCTCGCCGGTCTCCTCAGAATACTTCGCATCGTTACATGCAAGGAAACCTGTGAGAAGCTGTGCAAAAACAGGCTCATTGTAAGAAACCTCCGAAGGCTCCTTCTCTTCACCGTTCAAGAACCATCTGACAACAGTCATCCTGTTCTGTGTAAGTGTACCTGTCTTATCTGAACATATAACGTTAACAGCGCCAAGTGTCTCAACAGCGTGAATCTGCTTAACGATGGCGTTGCGCTTACTCATCTTCTGAATACCAGCAGAAAGAACAAGTGTAACAACAGTTGCAAGACCTTCTGGAATAACTGCCACGGCAAATGCTATGGAAATCATAAGTGTCTCTATGATATCGGTCTTGTATATAGTTATCTGACACACGAACATAAGTATGCAGAGTATAACACCTGCGATACCAAGCACCATAGAGATGCTGTTTAAGTTCTTCTGAAGCGGTGTATCCTGCTTAGTGATCTTGTTAAGCATGCTTGAGATCTTACCGATCTCAGTGTTATCACCGATCTTCTCAACTACGCCTTCACCACGGCCATATTCAACAAGAGTAGACATGAAGACCTTATCCTTGCGATCACCAAGAGGTGTCTTCTCATCACTCTTTTCTCTATAATCCTTCTCAACAGCTACGCTCTCGCCGGTAAGCGCTGATTCATTCACCTTAAGAGAACTTGTCTGTGTAAGCAAAAGATCAGCAGGAACCACACGACCCGCCTCAAGGATAACATAATCACCAACTACAAGATCTGCAGCATGGATTTCCTTCTGCTCACCATCTCTTATAACGACTGCCGTAGAAGCATTGATCTGCTTCAGGGCTTCAACAGACTTCTCTGCTGATACTTCCTGCACCGTACCTATAACAACATTGGCAACTACTACCACGAGGATGATTATACCATCAACAAGTTCGCCAGTCGCTATAGATATACCAGCTGCAACCATGAGCAATATAAGCAAAGGAGATGCTATCTGCTCAAATATGATCGAAAATATACTCTTTTTCTTACCCTGAGTAAGAACATTCCTGCCGCTTTTGGCGCGCTCCAAAGCCTCGGTGGTTGTCAAACCTCTATTATCCATACACCCTCCTAATTACTTTCCGCAGCACTGCTTATACTTCTTACCGCTTCCGCATGGACA
>DOVJ01000048.1 GCA_003520145.1 Eubacterium sp. | reverse complement strand
TGATTCACAGCCGTAAGAAAGATCCAGCAGAAATCTTTGAATTCTGTGATAAATTCAGAGCTAATGACAAGAAGACTCCTATAGTGGTTGTTCCTACATCGTTCAATCAGGTTACTGAAGAAGAGCTTGCTTCGCATGGTGTTAACATAGTAATATATGCTAATCAGCTCATGAGAGCTGCATTTCCTGTTATGAAGTCTACTGCGGAAGAGATATTAAGAGCGCATAGAGCCAAGGAAGTTGATTCTAAACTTATGCCTTTTAAGGAGATAATAAGACTTATAGATGAATTATGATGTTATGAGGAAACTTGGCATGGAAGATAGATATCTGATATTGTCTGATATACATGGCAATGTCAGCGCTTTTGATGCGGTGTTAAAGGATTGCGAAAATGAGAGCTTTTCGGGAATAATCATATTGGGTGACTGTATAGATTATGGTATGCGTTCCAACGAGATTATTGAGAAGATTATAGGTCTTGGGAATAATCAGTGGAAGGATAAGATCGTAGTCAATATATGGGGTAATCACGAGAAACTGGTTGTTGATAAGGATCTTGAGAGACTATCGTCTGACAGAGGGCGAGCGATGGCGAGATATACTGCGAATCAGTTGACTGATAAGTCAGTAGAGTATATTAATAGCAGTATGGAAAAAAGCGGTATATGCGACTTTTATCTGGGTAATTACAGATGCCTTGCGGTTCATGGCTCTCTTGATGATTATTACTGGAAGGCTATAAGCCCTGATAATCTTAGGGGCGAATATGTGGATTATGACATAGTTATGAGTGGACATTCGCATTATTCACATATATTTACCAGGTTTTATGAAGTCGATAATCCGACGATGCGTAATAAAAAAGCTGTTATGTTCATAAATCCTGGTTCGGTAGGACAACCAAGGAATCATAATCCTTATGCTCAGTATGCTGTATTATCTTTGCCATCACGTAGAGTTGAATTGCGGGCTGTAGAGTATGATGTCCGATATGAACAGAGTTTGTATCCAGAAGAAATCGATGATTTTTATAAAACAAGATTGACACATGGTGTTTGAGAAAGGACTTTCTTATGAAGATTTTGTATGCGATTAGCGGTGTTACTGGTATGACCGGTAATGAGCTTGTTAGACAGATATTAGTTGATGGTAGTGAGGACCACATCCTTGGTTTTGATAACTTTTATGCCTCATCCATAGATACTGTTTTGGACCATATCGATGACAGCCGCTTTGAGTTCTTTGAATATGATTTGAATAATAAGGATCAGATGGCTGACTTTGAAAGCAGAGTTATGTTGCAGAAGAAGGATTATGATGAAATCATATATATTAATTGTGCGGCAGTCGTACATACAGAGCACTTTTATCATGTTTACGAAACATTTGAAACCAATGTTGAAGGTATGAATGATTTCTTGCAACAGGCAATAAGAGTTGGTGCTGACAAGTTTATCAATTGCTCTACATCTGAGGTTTATTCGATGGATTCGTGGAATGAAGATGGAGGTGTGAAGGAAAGCGATTATATCACAATGGCTGTTGCTGAGCATAGTCAGAGAACAAGTTACGCAACAGGAAAGCTCCTTACAGAATTCTTCATGAAGGATGTCGTAGATGAGGGCAAGATAAAGGGATGCTCTATAAGATTTGCCAATGTTTACAGCAAAGACGAGAGATATCCTAAGCATATTATCCCTTATATTATTAATAGCCTGCGTGACAATGGAAAGGTTGTTCTTCTTGAAAACAGTAAGAAGAATAGAAGAACATTCCTCAATAATTATGATAGTTGTAGCGCAGTATTAGCGCTTGCGTCAACTGATTCGGCTCTTGATGGCACTGTCTATAATGTTGCAACTGACGAGGAGATATCTATAATAGATCTTGTTAAACTCTGTGCTAAGAAGATGGGAATAGATAATCCTGTTATAGAATTTGAGGGATATAGAAAGTCAGATCCGGAAAGAAGGCTTTTATCAACAAAAAAGCTTAGAGAGAGAACTTCTTGGACACCTGCGGTTTCTTTGGATAAGGGACTTGATGAGTGTGTAACGAATTACCTTAAGGCATATAAGTAAGGAATGTTAAGATGAAGATAGCGATAATAACGGTAGCTGGAATATCGAGTAGATTTAACGATGGGATAGCTGAGAATGATAAGAAGCTTAAGGCGGTATTTTATGAGGATAAGCCTCAGAATACTCTTATTTACCACTTGTTGAGAAAGTGCGATTTTGCAGATAAGATTATAGTTGTGGGTGGATATAAGATAGATTCTCTTAAGGAGTATGTTGATAGTCTTGAGGATGAAGTTAAGACTCGAATAGAGATAGTTTACAATGAACATTATAAGGATCTGGGATCTGGATATAGCTTGTATCTTGGCTTGAAAGAGGCTTTCGTACATAATCTAGATGAGGTTTTGTTTGTTGAAGGTGATCTTGATATAGATGATGAATCTTTTGCGAAGGTTGTAGCTTCTAAAGAGAGTGTATTGACATATACACATGAACCTATCTACGCTAATAAAGCTGTAGTTTTATATAAAGATGCTGATGACAGATATCGCTATGCATTTAACAGTGATCATGGGCTTTTGACGATATCATCGCCATTCTCATGTATACTTAATTCTGGTCAGACATGGAAGTTTACCGATATGGATAAACTTAAAAAAGCTACTGATGATTTCTTCGAGAATTCGAAGGCTGATACTAATCTTCGTATTATACAGAATTATCTTGATATGGGCGTAGAGGCAGAACTTGTGGCTTTGAATAGATGGACTAACTGCAATACTAGAGCAGATTACAAAAAGATATTATCTTATTGGGAGGAAATATAATGAAGAGTCTTGTAGAAAGATTAGGAATAGTAGAACAGCATGTAAAAGCTGATAATATCAAGATTATGATTATAGGTCTTGGCAGTGTTGGCGGATTCTTGCTTGATTATCTTATCGCTAAGAATGATCCATCTATCAGCATAGTTGTTGTTGGCAGGGATGCTGATAAGATGCAGACAAGGGTTAATATCACAAGAGTAGCTGGTCTTATCAGAGAGGTGAATAAGTCTTCTGTTACAGTAGAAGGTGGCGTTGATCTTAATGATGTGGATTCTATTCAGAAGGCTATAGAAAAGTATTCTCCTGATTTCATAGTTAATTCAAGTCGTGCATATCCAGGACTTAAGTACGGAAGCATAAGTTGGAGTAATGTTCGTGCATATGGAATATGGACTCCTTTATCTATAAGATTCACTAAGAATATCATGGAAGCTTGTGATAAGGCTGATACAGATGCTGTAGTTATCAATACATCATATTCGGATGCAGTTATTCCTTGGCTTAAGAGTGCGGGTAAGGCTTATCCGGATTTTGGCTCAGGAAATCTTAATCATCTTGTACCAAGAATTAGATTTGCTGTTGCTGATATATTGGGCGTTGATGATTTTTGGAATGTTGATGTTATGTTTGCAGCAGGACATTTTCATGATGTGTGTATAAGTAAGGAAGGACAAACAGAAGGTGTAGAACTTCCGCTTAAGGTATATTATAAAGGCGTGTTACAGGATATTCCTCATGAAAAGATATACAAGGCTTGTCACATAGCAATGCCTGTTGATCAGACTCGAAATATGATGAACGCTTCATCTAACTACAGAATAATAACTGCTGTGATTGATGCTATAAGAAATCATGAAGAGCAGAGATTATTCATTCCAGGATTTGACGGTAACATAGGCGGATATCCTGTGCTTGTTGGATATAGAGATGGTAAGCTTGATGCATGGATAGATGAATCTGTATTCGACTTTGAAGAAATGAACAAAGCTGACAGAGCTTCCATGGCACTTGATGGTGTTGAGGATGTTGTTGATGGAAAGCTCATATATACAGATGCTTTGATTGAGAAAGCGAAGAAGGCTTTTGGAAAGGAACTTCCTAAGGAAGTGCCTTTTGAGAATATTGAAGCAACTGCGGAATTCATAATCAATGAAATCATACTTCCGCAGACCACAGACTGATGCTGGAGGGAATATAAGATGAAGGTTGATAGATTAGTTGATATTATAGGCGCTGATTTTTATACAGGCGTTCCAGACAGTCAGTTAAAGGCTCTATGTAACTATCTCATGGATAGATATGGTATAGATCCACATCATCACATTATCGCTGCCAATGAAGGCAATTGTACGGCAATTGCTGCAGGATATCATCTTGCTACAGGTAAGGTGCCTGTTGTGTATATGCAGAATAGTGGTGAGGGAAATATCATTAATCCAGTTGCAAGTTTGTTGAATGATAAGGTTTATTCTATACCAGTTGTGTTTGTTATCGGCTGGAGAGGTGAGCCTGGGGTTCATGATGAGCCACAGCACATATATCAGGGTGAAGTGACGATTAAACTTCTAGAAGATATGGGTATCGAGACATTTGTCATAGGCAAAGAAACTACTGAAGATGAACTTATGGTTAAGATGGAAGGATTTCGTAAGGTCCTTTCAACGGGTAAAAATGTTGCTTTTGTTGTGAGAAAAGGCGCGCTTACGGATGCTCCAAAGGTTGAGTACAAGAATGATAATCTCATGGTACGTGAGGATATAATCAAGCACATCGTGGCAGCTTCAGGTGAGGATCCTATCGTATCCACAACAGGTAAAGCAAGTCGTGAACTTTTTGAGACTAGAGTGGCGAATGGTCAGAGCCATAAGTATGATTTCCTAACTGTAGGATCTATGGGACACAGCTCATCTATAGCGCTTGGTGTTGCGCTTAATAAGCCTGCGCAGCGTATATGGTGTGTGGATGGTGATGGAGCTGTTCTTATGCATATGGGTTCTATGGCTGTTATAGGAGCAAATAAACCTGAAAATCTTGTGCATGTCGTTATTAATAACGGCGCTCATGAGACTGTTGGTGGACAGCCGACGGTTGCGGCTTCGATAGACCTTGTTGCTATTGCTAAGGCCTGCGGTTATCCTAATGCAGTATGTGTGTCGGATTTTGAAGAACTTGACAGGGAACTTGAGAATGCCAAAAATAGGCATGAATTGTCATTGATAGAGGTTAAGTGTTCGATAGGGGCAAGAGAAGATCTTGGCAGACCTACAACAACAGCTCTTGAAAATAAGCAAAACTTTATGGATTATCTTAAGACTTTGTGATTAGTGTGGAGGAATATGGGAAGATGTTGCCTATCAATATAGAACTTGAGGAAGGGTATCTTGAAGATGAAACAAGAGATGGATATCTTGTTAAAGCATCTCAAAAAAAATTGTGGGCTTGCCTGCTTGATCTTCTGATTCAGTTTGATACAGTATGTAAGAAAAATAATCTTAGATATTATATTGATTCAGGTACGCTTCTTGGTGCGGTTAGACATAAGGGATTTATCCCATGGGATGATGATATAGATGTTGTTATGCCAAGAGAAGATTATGATAAGCTCATGTCTTTGCCAGCAGATGCATTTGGCGAGCCGTATTTTTTTCAGAATTATAAGACGGATAGTTACTTTACACATATTAATCCGCAGTTACGTAATTCTAATACGTGTGCTATATTGAAGACGGAAGGCAAAGGATATCACTTTAATCAGGGTATATTTCTGGATATATTTCCTTTGGATACTGTTTCCAAATACAAGGTATTTAGAAAAGCACAGTATCTTATGCTTAAGTTTACACATAAGCTTTATGAGTTTGCGGCATATAAGAAGACGAATGGTAATGCTATAAAGCGTTTTTTTGCTAATTGTATATATGTAGCATTTCATAAGCATGGCTTTAAGAAATTCTGCGGTTTGTTTGATTTTATCGCAGCGCATCCTATTATGCCGGGTAATCGTTTGGCTCCAGTGACATTTGCGACTATTGCCTCTTTTGATGTTATGGATAAAAAAGCTTTTCCAAAGAATTATTACAATGATACAGAGTTGGTTGAGTTTGAAAAACATATGTTCCCTGCTCCGAAAAAGTGGGATAAAGTTTTAAGGAAAATGTATGGTGATGAATATATGACACCTGTGAATGCTGCAAGCGCACATGGTCAGATGCACTTTGATCCTGAAAGATCCTATAAAGAGTTTGTTTAAAGATGAAGAGTAAAAGCATAAAAGTCAATGTTATATTAAATATGTTATATCAGCTTTTGCTGGTTATTGTGCCTTTTGTTACCGCACCATATATATCAAGAGTTATTGGTACTTATAGAGTCGGTATATACAGTTTTACTGGATCGATACAGGTTGTAGTTGCTTTGTTTGCGACATTAGGTGTTGCTGAGTATGGAGCTAGAGAAATAGCTAGAAATAGAGATGACAAGGCAATCTATAGCAGGCTTTTTTGGGAGATAGAAGGTCTTACAATTGTTACTGGATTGATATGTTTGATTGGATGGATGATTTTTGTATTCTTCACACCTCAGTATAGAATATACTATCTGATCTTGTCTCTTAATATCATCAATGCATTTCTTGATATATCATGGTTTTTCAGGGGCATTGAGGAATTCAAGTATACTGTAGGGCAGAATTCGATTGCTAAGATTCTTGGCATGATTCTTTTGTTTACATGTGTTAAAGGCCCTGATGATTTGTGGCTTTATATATTCATCATGTGTATAAGTACTTTGCTTGGAACTTGTTCTATGTGGATATATCTTCCAAGATTCTTATGCCGTGTTAAGATGCGGGATATCAAGATTGGAAGGCACTTTAGAGAAACACTGGTTTACTTTGTTCCAACGATAGCTACGTCTATCTATACGATTCTTGATAAGACTCTTATAGGAATAATAACTAAGGATTCTTATGAAAATGGCTATTACGAACAGGCAACTAAGATTATCAATATAGTCAAGTCGCTTACTTTTACGGCTGTCAATGCTGTAATGGGGTCAAGAATAGCATATCTTTTCAAGGAAAATAGAAAAGAAGAGATAAAGCAGAATATAAGAAAATCGATGGATATAATCATGTTTATGGCTATCGGATGCTGTTTTGGCCTATTGGCGGTGAGTGACAGATTTGTACCGATTTACTTTGGCGCCGGGTATGATCCCGTGGCTTTTATGATTAAGGTCATGAGTCCGGTGGTAGTGATAATAGGCGTAAGTAATTGTATTGGAACACAGTATTATACCCCTGCTGGTTTGAGAAAACAGAGTTCTGGTTATCTTATCTTTGGTTCGGTTATAAATCTCATATGTAACTGTATATTTATACCTCTGTATAAGGCTAATGGAGCTATTGTGGGAACTTTGATAGCTGAGTCTGTCATAGCGTTCTTGTATGTGAAGAGTGGTAGAGAATATATAAGTGTTCGGAGTATATGGGGATGTATATATAAAAAAATGATAGCCGGAATAGGTATGGGTGGCATTATGCTTGTATATGAGCATTTTGTTGCTACTGGTACACTTAGCTTATGTGTAGAGATTGTTCTCGGCGTTATAATTTATGTGAGTGTGCTTTTATTGATAAAGGATTTTTCGGCCGAATATATAATGGGCATGTTTTTTAAGAAAAGGAGAGAATGAAATGTACGATTATCTTGTAGTAGGTTCAGGCTTATTTGGAGCAACTTTTGCTAGAGAGGCAACAGATGCTGGTAAGAAGGTTCTTGTTATAGACAAGAGACCTAATATAGCAGGAAACATATATACGGAGAAGATTGAGGGAATTCATGTACATAAGTATGGTGCTCACATTTTCCATACCAATCTTAAAGAGGTGTGGGATTATGTGAATAGATTCGCTACATTTAACAGATTCACTAATTCTCCTGTTGCGAATTATAAAGGTGAGCTTTATTCGCTTCCTTTTAATATGTACACATTCAACAAGATGTGGGGCGTGGTTACACCTGCTGAAGCCGAAGCTAAGATAGAAGAGCAGAAGAAGGCTTGTGGTATCACAGAACCTAAGAATCTTGAAGAGCAGGCTATATCTCTTGTTGGTACTGATATCTATGAGAAGCTTATCAAGGGCTATACCATGAAGCAGTGGGGAAGAGAGTGTAAGGATCTTCCTGCGTTCATCATAAAGAGACTTCCTGTTCGACTTACCTTTGATAATAACTACTTTAACGCTCTTTATCAGGGTATTCCTGTTGGTGGTTATACCAAGATGGTAGAGAATATGCTTGATGGAATAGAAGTAAGACTTGGTGTAGATTATCTTGTGAATAAGGCAGAGCTTGATGCACTTGCTGATAAGGTTATATATACAGGTGCTATAGATGCTTACTTTGATTACTGCCTTGGTACTCTTGAGTATCGTAAGGTGGAATTCAAGAATGAGGTTCTCGATATACCTAACTTCCAGGGAAATGCTGCTGTTAACTATACTGATTCAGAGACTCCTTATACTAGAATTATCGAGCATAAGTGGTTTGAATTCGGTAAGGATGACGAGGGTAATGACCTCCCTAAGACTGTCATAAGTCGCGAGTATTCTTCGGAGTGGAAGAAGGGCGATGAGCCATATTATCCTGTCAATGATGCGAAGAATGCTGAGCTCTTTGCTAAGTATAAGGAACTTGCTTCTAAAGAAGATAAGGTATACTTCGGCGGACGACTTGGCGAATACAAGTATTATGATATGGATGCCGTTATCGCTTCAGCACTTAAGTTTTGCAAGGAAGAGCTTGTATAGCGTTTAGGAAGGATGGTATAGAAAAACAGTATGTTCGATAAGAGAGAACGTAAGATATATATCAAGAATCTGTTGCTTGATATATGCATAGGTTGGAAGCTGCTTCTTGTTCTGGCGTGTTGTGGTGCTATAATCTGTGGAGCTTTATCGTATGTGAAGAATACAGCAAAGGATGATAGACTTGCTTATTCGAGAAGTTTTTTTACTGATATGCAGTTATACAACATAGAAAGAGCTGTTGCTAATTATCAGATGCTTACATACTACAGACATTATAATGACAAAAGCGTACTTGTGAAGCAGGATTTTCTGGGGCGTGAAAGATATAATCTGCAGTACTTTGTGTCAAGTCAGGATTTAGAGACGGATTATGCAGATAGTCTTGTGTCTATATATAGAGAGTATATAACCAACGGTTCGATGGCTAAGGATATTATAGATGAGCTTAAGCTTGATATTAAGCAGTGGCAGTTGAACGAATTGATAATATACAATCAACAGGCTCAGAATAACATCAATTTTGATGATAGCAGTACTGTTATAACAAGTAATGATCAAACTATTTCCTTTGAATTCATACTGAGTGATGGCTTAGAGGCTGAATCTGTTCGTAAGGCTATATCGACAGTTCTTGACAAAAAGTGTGAAAGTCTTCAGACTATAAGCTCTCATAAGCTCGTAAAGGTAAATGAATCCTTTGGCGTATATGATGATTTTGAACTTACTGAAAAACTGTTTGAGCATGCGCATGAACTTGCTAACTTCGAAAAGTATTATTATGAAACTACGACAGGTCTGTCTAATGATGAAAAGGAATACATCTGTCAGATACTTGAGAAGGAATATGATTATGATGAGCAGGATTTGGAGCTTGCACGTAAGCTTCTTGGGGTCAAAGAAGAAAGTGGTAGATCGCTGGATGTTAAGTCTATTGTATTGGGATTTCTTGCAGGGCTGTTCCTTGGAACATTGATTATTGTTATAAAGACACTTTCATCAGATAAGCTGTATGTGGCTGATGATATGAGCAGTGTATATGACCTTGAAGTGCTTGGAGTTGTTTCTGGTGATAGAAAGAAAGATGCGATATCGAGATACTTCTATGCTAAAAAGCACAAGATAAAGAATAGGACTAAGGTTGTAGATCGTATTGCAACCCGTATTGCCGATGAGTGTAAGATTAAGAATTCTGATTCTGTATGCTTCTACAGCACATGCGGTGACAGCGCAGTGATATCTTTGATATGTGAAAAGTTGAAAACTCTTGGCATTGAGGCTATATATACAGATGACCTTAAGGTTATCGCTGAATCAAAAGAACTTGTTATCACAGAGTGTGTAGGTAGATCGAACTATGATGATATGGCTTCTGCTGTTACTCTTTACAGAAAGAATTCTATAGATATCATAGGATCAGTAGTAGTGGCTTGAGGATAAGATATTCATGGGTGAAAGTGTTAAGCCTAAGGAAAAGCGGATATTCTATATAAGTGCGTTAAATGTTGTGGCTTGTATGGGTGTTGTTCTCTTACATTGCAACGGAATAGTGTGGCAGTTTGACAAATCTTATCACTGGATTTTTTCGTGGTTCATAGAGACAGCGATGTATTGGTCAGTACCGATTTTTATAATGATAACTGGCGCAACACTGATGGATTACAGAAACAAATATGATACACGTACATATTTTAAAAAGAGGATTCTTAAGGTTGTTATCCCTTATATCATCTGGAGTGTGGTATCCATACTGTGGGCTAAGTATTATTCTGAATATCTGCCAGCGGATTTTAGTCTTGATGTAAGGTCTGTGGTTGATGCGATACTTAATATCAATACCACTGTGATGCCGATATACTGGTTTTTTCCTGTTATAATTGGTGTGTACTGTCTGATACCGTTTGTGTCATATATACCTGCGGATAAGAGAATGAAAGCTTTTGGTTATATTATTGGATATCAGATGATATGCGACGTGATGCGGTATGTATGCTATTATGCCAAAGTGAATTATAATTATGCGTTTTCCAATTCATTTGGAGGATATATAATACTGGCTATGGTTGGATGGATATTATATACACGTGATTTTACCAAGAAGGAAAGATATATCATATATGTTCTTGGTATCATAGGTTGGCTGTTTAGATTCGGAATTGATGGCAGACGCTCATGGATGCTTGAAAGAGTTGATTCAATTTATAGTGGATATTATAATTTTAATATCATTATGATGTCATCTGCGATATTTGTGCTTTTTAAGTATATCGATTGGACATATATTCAGAATTCGTTATTGGGAAAGTTAGTAGTAAGGCTTTCGTCAGTTAGTTTTGGTATATATCTTATTCACTATTATATTATGTATGATCTGTCAGAAATTATGAATGTTGACACAAGACTTATAAGATGGATCATTCCTGGTGCAATTTTGGTATACATTTTATCGGTTTTAGTTATTCTGGTTATGAAGAGGATACCTTTTATCAGGAAGGCGGTCCCGTAACAGAAAATATGAGGAAGAAAAGTTGTTATTATGAAAAAAAGTATGTTTGAGTGTGTCAGAAAGGGTGCAGCGGTTACTCTTGCAGGTTTGTTTACCTGTTCGACGCTCTTTGGAGTTGTTGGACTTCCTTGTAGTACTTCAATGGTATATGCAGGTCAGATGCTTGGTCAGACTGACTTTGATGATGGAAGTGGTTTGCCTTGGCATATAGTTGAGTCGGGCCCAGGCAAGATGGAATTCGCTATAGAAGACGGTGTATATAAGGTCACTATAGTTAATCCAGGAGGACGTTCACGCGGTGGTGAGGATCGTTGGGACTGTCAGTTCAGACATAGGGGTCTTAAGATAGTAAGTGGTCATCAGTATAAAGTTGAGTATGAGATCACAGCTTCGAATTCCGGCAAGTATTATACTAAGATAGGTAATCTTGAGGGTAATATTGAAGTATGGCACAATATGAGTAACGGTAATGATCTTGGCAACACATGGGATCCTATCCCTATAGCTGCCAATGAGACCAAGAAGGTAAGTCTTACTTTTACTGCAAATCAGTCTCTTGATGTTGCTGAGTGGGCTTTCCACTTAGGTGGCGATGGCCAGTATACGAACGGAGATTGCTTCCCTGCCGGAACTGTCATAACATTTGACAATATGTCGCTTATAGATATGACTTCTGATGAGAACGATTATGTTCATGAGGAGCCTTGGGTGAGATCGGGTATTCTTACTAATCAGCTTGGTTATCTGACTGAGACAAGTAAGAAGGCGACTTTGCTGTCTGATTCGAAGTCTCCTGTTAAGTTCTCTCTTCTTGATGAGAGCGGCAAGAGTGTATATGATGGCAAGAGTACTGTCATAGGCTATGATGAGGATTCTGGTGACAATGTTCACGTGCTTGACTTCTCTGATTATAAGAAGGAAGGTACATACAGCCTTAAGGCAGATGACTGCACAAGCCGTAAGTTCAAGATAGGCATCGCTAAGGATTATTCTGCTCTTCTGTATGATTCTCTTAATTACTTCTACCAGAACAGATCAGGAATCGAGATTAAGAGTGAATATATAACTTCTGGTGATACCAAGGCTCTTGCACGTAAAGCGGGACATGCAAGTGATGTTGCTCAGATTATGAGTGACTTTAACGGCACAAAGTCTGGCAAGACGCAGGATGTAACAGGCGGCTGGTATGATGCTGGTGATCATGGCAAGTATGTTGTGAACGGCGGTATATCGCTGTGGCTTATGCAGAATCAGTATGAGATGGCTCTCTATACAGGAAGTGAGTCAGCTTATGCCGATAAGACCATGAACATACCTGAGAATAATAACGGTTATCCAGACCTTCTCGATGAAGCGAGATACGAGATGGAATGGATGTTGAAGATGATAGTGCTTGACGGACCATATAAGGATATGGTATACCATAAGGTACATGATATCAAGTGGACTGGACTTGGTCTTGCGCCTGCTGATGATGAGCAGGAGAGGATAATCATGCCTCCGACTACTGCGGCGACTCTTAATCTTGCTGCATGCGCTGCGCAGAGTTATCGTCTGTGGAAGGATCTTGATAAGACTTATGCTGACAAATGTCTTGACGCAGCCAAGGCTGCATATAAAGCAGCGTCAGCTAATCCTAAGATGTTCGCACCACTTGAGGAATCAGGCGGTGGTGGAGCTTATGGCGATGATAAGGTTGTAGATGAGTTCTACTGGGCTGCATGTGAGCTTTATCTTGCGACAGGTGATAAGCAGTATCTGAATGATATGAAGGATAATGATTATTATCTCAAGATTGATACAGTACTTAAGGGTGGCGAGAGTGTTGACGGATATGCTTCATTTGACTGGGGACATACAGCGACACTCGGTAATCTTTCGCTTCTTCTGAATGAGCCTTCAGGTGTCAAGATGGAAGAGCTTAAGGCTAATCTTAAGGATGTAGCGGATGATTTTTTGAAGACTGAAGATAAACAGGGATATGGACAGCCTCTTAAGGCAGGCACTATATCTTATAAGGATGATGATAAGGGCTATATCTGGGGCTCGAATTCACTTGTGGTTGACAATGCGATAGTGCTTGCATATCAGTATGTGATGTCACAGGATGAGAAGTATTATAACGGCGTTGTATCTGCACTTGACTATATACTCGGACGTAATCCTATGGATTATTCTTATGTGACCGGATACGGCACGCATGCTGTTAAGTATCCACATCACAGATATTGGTCTAATCTTATAGATTCGGCATTCCCTCTTGCACCGAGTGGTGTTATGAGCGGTGGCCCTAATTCAGGTATGGAAGATCCGTGGGTTAGAGGAAGCGGATGGAAGAAGGGTACCATAGCGCCTGCTAAGTGCTTCCTTGATCACATAGAGGCGTGGTCGGTCAATGAGTGTACGATCAACTGGAACGCACCTTTAGCCTATGCAGTTGGATTTGTCACTGCATTTGATAAGGAGGGCATAACTATCGGAAGTACTTATGAGGCACCTGTGCAGACTAAGACGAATGACAGTGCCAAGGTCGATGAGGTGGATAATTCCGAGAAAAAACCGGATGAGAAGGTTGATGTACAAGATACGAAGAATGGATCAGATTCAAAAAAAGATAGTAAGGATAATACAAAACTGTATATAATCATTGCGATCCTCGTGACGATCATAGTTATAGTTATATCTTTGGAGATATTCTTCTACAAGATGTATTCGAAGATGCATCCTACTTCTAAACAGGAGTGATTGATATGTATTACAATCAAAAGAAAGATTCATGGATTAAGCATCTGGATTTTATCGTGCTTGATGCCATATGCGTGGAGATATCGTATCTCTTTGCCTATATGCAGAGGCGCGATACTATCCATGCCAATGCATCCTTAGCGGATGTGTATCAGGAAGCGGCACTTTTCCTGCTTCTTGTGGTTCTTATAGAGGCTACCTGTACCAATGCGTATAAGGGCATACTGAAGAGAAGCGATATGATCGAGGCTCTGTATACACTTAAGCATACAGCTGTCCTCATGGTCATGCTGATACTCTATCTCTTCCTTAATAAGCACAGCACTGAATACTCTAGATATGTGTATTCTATGACATTTATCATCAATTATGTGCTTACGTTCTCTGTGCGAGGTCTATGGAAGCGGATATTCAAAAAGCTCTTTGCTAAGGCTAGTATAGGCAAGGATTCGATGATCCTTGTGACTGTTAAGGCTGAAGCGAAGGTTATGATAGAGCACTTTAGGAATGATTTTGAGACTATGTACAAGCTCCGTGGCGTAATCCTTATGGATGGCGGCATAGTCGGAGATATGGTAGAAGGTGTAAAAATAGTTGCTAATTACGACGATGTTTACGAATATCTCTCAAGAGAATGGGTAGATGAAGTATTCTTATATGTTCCTTCGGAATATAAGAATAAAACTTCTCAATTCATATATAACTGTATGCTTATGGGACTGACTGTTCATGAGAATATCTCAAGCAGTTATGAGGGCGTAGGTTATGTGAGAACTATAGGACGTCTTGGCGGATATACTGTTATATCAAGCAGTGTAAATCGTATAACTATGGGTCAGGCTATCGTTAAGAGAGCCTTCGATATAGTGGGGGGTCTTGTTGGACTCTTCCTTACTGCGATACTCTTTGTGTTCATCGCGCCTATGATATATATCAAGTCACCTGGACCGATATTCTTCAAACAGCGCCGTATAGGTCGTAATGGAAAACAGTTCTATATATACAAGTTCAGAAGTATGTATCTCGATGCCGAAGAGCGTAAAGCTGCTCTTATGAAGGAGAATAACATCAAGGACGGTATGATGTTCAAGATGAAGAATGATCCTCGTATAATCGGTGGTGAGAATGGCAAGGGTATAGGAAACTTTATCCGTAATACTTCTATCGATGAATTCCCTCAGTTCTTGAATGTGTTGAAGGGAGATATGAGCCTTGTGGGAACAAGACCGCCTACGCTTGATGAGTGGAACAAGTACAAGCTTCATCATAGAAAGCGTATGGCTATTAAACCGGGTCTTACCGGTATGTGGCAGGTAAGTGGCAGAAGCAACATAACTGATTTTGAAGAGGTTGTTAAGCTCGATACCCAGTATATAACCAATTGGAGCCTGACTTTGGACTTCCTCATACTTCTTAGAACTGTGAAGGTAGTTTTGCTTGGAGAAGGCTCTTGTTAAGGATTAAGCATGAAGAAGATTACATTGGGAATACTCGCTCATGTAGATGCGGGTAAAACAACGTTGTCTGAGAATATTCTATATCGCTGCCGGGTGATCAATTCGCCCGGCAGAGTTGATAATAGGGATACTTTTTTAGACACAGACCCTGTAGAGAGATTAAGGGGTATAACTGTATATTCAAAAGAGGCAAGATTCACGTATGAAGGAGTTTCCTATACTCTTATAGATACGCCGGGACACTCGGATTTCTATAAGGATCTTGAGAGGAGTCTCTATGCTCTGGATGCTGCTATACTTGTTATAAGCGCAAGTGAGGGTGTTCAGGCACATACGAGGCTTTTGTACAGTGCCTGTAAGAAACTATCAATCCCTGTGTATATATACATCAATAAGATGGATATGCCGGGCGTTGAGAAATCGCAGATCATGACTGATATAAGACATAGCCTTATGATAGATAATCCTGTAGATATGTCACTTGACTATATGGAGGAATTCTCTGTTGTGTCAGAAGAGTATATCGAGAAGTATCTTGATGGAAGATTTTCAGAGGATGACGTGGCAGATATAATCGAGGATGGCTTAGCAGTTCCTGTGTATGCGGGAAGTGCTCTTAAGGGGCTTGGCGTCGAAGAACTGCTTCACGGTCTGTCTTTGTACTCAAGGCCTCATGATATAACTGGTGCGGATTCCATAGTTATCAGGATCAAGCGTTCAAGTACTATGGAACGCATGACTTATGTGAAAGTGTTGAAGGGTTCTGTAGAAGTCAGAGGTGAGTACTTCGGGGAGAAGATATCTCAGATAAGGCAGTATAATGGCGAGCGCTATGAGTGCGTCGATCGCCTTGAGGCAGGTGATACAGGCTATCTTCTGGGACCTGAAAAACCACTTGCAGGCATGTGCATAAGAGATGGCATCGAGGATATGTATGGTATATCTATGGCAACACCTGTTATAAGTGTCGCCGTGACTTCTAAGGATACAGATGATATCCTTCTTATGAGATATCTGAAGGAATACGAGGTTGAAGAGCCTTCCTTGAATGTATCTAAGGGGAGCAACAACAAAGACATAATCATAGATGTTATGGGCAAGATGTACTTAGATGTTCTTAAGGGTAAGTTTAAGGAGCGCTTTCACATCGAGCTTGAGTACTCTAAAATAAGAGTGCT
>DOVJ01000211.1 GCA_003520145.1 Eubacterium sp. | reverse complement strand
AGCAGTGTTCTCAGTGTAAGGGAGCAGGTTCGTACTATAAGGAGAAGTGTGCATCTTGCTATGGTACAGGTTATCAGACTGTTCGCAAGAAGATTGCAGTTAAGATACCTGCAGGTGTTGATTCAGGCAATAAGGTCGCTATAGGTGGTCTTGGTGAACCGGGCGGTAATGGCGGACCAAGAGGTGATCTTTATGTTGTTGTCAATGTTTCGAGTCATCCAGTGTTCGAAAGAGAAGATCTTAATATATTCTCTACAGTTCCTATAAGCTTTGCTACAGCAGCTTTGGGTGCGACAATTAAGATTCAGACTATAGATGGATATGTGGACTATGATGTAAAGCCTGGAACACAGCCTAATACAAAGCTTAGACTTCGCGGTAAGGGTGTTCCTTACTACAAGAATCCTCAGGTTAGAGGTGATCAGTACGTGACACTTAGAGTTGTTGTACCTGAGAAGCTAACCAAGGAACAAAAGGATGCACTTGTTGAATTCGATAAGGCTATGAATGGTGGAACATCACAGGTTGAAGAGACTGCAAAGAAGAAAAAAGGTCTTTTTAAGTAAGGCAGGTACATGCTATGATTTTTGGCAAGAAGGATCCGCTGGTTGAAGAATTAGACGAACTTTATGTCCTTATGAAATCCAATCTTGAGAATAATTATAAGGACAATGCTCTTAATGCTCTTAAGGAGCTTGAATTAAAGTGTGAAGAGTATAAGGACAGAATCAAAGAAAAAGATTACAAGCGGATATCTATGCTTGTTTCGACCTATAAAGATAGGCTTAAGGACTATCATCATTAGATAATTAAGTTATAAGACGGGAAATGTTTGCTTTTTTAAGTAAAAAGTAGATATTTCCTGTCTTTTTTTGTCCCCTTTTTTATGTGTAATGACATTTATATATTAGCGGCATAAAAAGGAGGATGTTACATGGGCAGGGTCGTTGATTATGTTGTGGCCAATTATGATGAATTACTGAAAGAGGTTAGAAAAAGGTTTTATCACGATTTGATAAAAGCAGAAGATATATTGCATGATGTTATTCGGGATATACTAAAAAGGAATCACACACGATATGATGATTATGAGGATGAACACATTAAATGGCTGATCATTAAGGCAGCTCGTTGTCGTTATATAAGACTCCTTAATAAGCAAAAAACTGAAAAGGAAATAATAGAGAAGCTTAAGGAAAATTGCCTTGTGTGTGCCGAGGATGCTTATGATGACGAAACATTTGAAACAGTGTATAACAAGAATATCCAAAGCTATGTGAAGAGTATCGAGGGGAGTGGGTCTGATGTGGCGTACAGACACATATTCGATGGTGAGACACTAAGAAGTATAGCGGAAGAACAGGATGATACTTACGATAAAGTGAGGAAGAGATATTCGAGATTTGTGAAAAGAATTATGGATGATCCAAACCTCTCGGATTACAAAAAATAATTGATTATTAGGTGCTTTTATGCTATACTTATGTTAGATAATTGTGCATGGAGGTTATTTGCATGGAGATAATCAGAAAGTATATTGATGAATTGCTCGATAAGAGCACACCTTATGAGCCATTGTGGAATATTGAGAAGATCAGAGCCGGTCATAAGGAGTTGTCTTGGAATTATATTGATGGTGTTATGATCAAGGCTGTTATAGAGATGTATCATATCACCGGGGATAAGAAGTATCTTGATTTTGCAGATGCCTTCATCGATGTAAGAGTTTCAGAAGATGGTGATATCGCAGGTTACGATATTAATGAGCTTAATATAGACAATGTTAACGCAGGTAAGACTCTTTTTGAGTTATATGACCTTACAGGTAAGGAGAAGTATCGTAAGGCTATAGATCTTATCTACAGCCAGATTGAGAAGATGCCAAGAACTAAACAGGGTTCTTTCTGGCATAAGGATATATATCCGGATCAGGTATGGCTCGATGGTTTGTATATGGGTCAGCCATTCTATATGGAATATGAGACGAGATATAATAACAAGAAGAATTATGCAGATATCTATAAGCAGTTTTCTTTTGTTATCGGTAATATGAAGGATCTTAACACAGGTCTTTATTATCATGCTATCGATACAAGTAAGAAGATGTACTGGGCAGATCCTGTTACCGGTCTTTCACAGCTTATATGGCTTCGCGCTATGGGCTGGTTTGCTATGGCTCTTCTGGATACTATGGATAAGGCTGATGAGAATGATGAAGCTCATAAAGCTGATTATGAGATGCTTAAGAAGGCATTTGTTGAGTTGGTTGACACCATGCTTAAGTATCAGGATGAATCTGGTATGTGGTATGATGTAGTTAACTTTGGTGGCCTTGATAAGAATTATCTTGAAACCAGCGGAAGTGCAATCATGGCTTATGCTATATATAAGGGCGTAAGATTCGGATTCCTTCCTAAGGAATATACCCAGTATGCTGATAAGTCTATGACTGGTATCTGTGATAAGTACCTTCATACAGAAGAAGGTAACATGCATCTTGGCGGTATCTGTCTCGTGAGCGGTCTTGGCGGAAAGCAGAGAAGAGATGGTACGTTTGCTTATTATATGTCAGAGCCTATTGTAGAGGATGATGCTAAGGGAGTTGGTCCATTCCTTCTTGCATATACAGAGTGGCTTAGAATTCACAAATAAATATAATGATATCTATATCCTAAAGGTACACTATTAGTGTGCCTTTTGGTGTGATTAAGAATAAAAGGAAGTAGTTATGAAGATAGTTGTATTATGTGGTGGTACAAGTACCGAAAGAGATATCTCTTTGGTTACAGGAACTGGTGTTTGTAAGGCTTTGCTTTCGAATGGTCATGATGCTAGACTTTTGGATGTATTCTTTGGTGTAGAAGATTCGAAGTATGCTGATTTTTTTAAAAACAAGCAGGATGTTGATAAGGAAGCTGAGATTCTTAAGTCTTTTTCTCCTACAGTTAAGACTGCGCTTGAGCTTCGTAAGAAGGGCAGCAAGTCTTTCTTTGGTCCGAATGTTATCAAGCTCTGTCGTGAAGCAGATATAGTATTTATGGCTTTGCATGGTTCTAATGGTGAGGATGGTAAGATTCAGGCGACATTTGATCTGCTTGGTTTTAAGTATACAGGAAGCGGTTACTTAGGAAGTGCTATATCCATGAATAAGGCTATAACGAAGAGTGTTCTTAAGTCTTATGGCGTTCAGATGCCTAAGGGTATTCTTCTTGTAAAGAGCGATTCGAACAAAGGACTTAGAGATGGTCTTGAATTCCCTGTTGTTGTTAAGCCATGTTGCGGTGGTTCGAGCGTAGGTGTAAGTATCTGTAACAACGAGGAAGAATATGAGAAAGGTCTTGAGATTGCTTTTGATCTTGAGGATGAGATACTTGTAGAAGAATATGTAAAGGGAAGAGAATTCTCTATCGGTCTTATAGACGGTAAGGCGCTTCCGATCATAGAGATTGCACCTATTACAGGCTTTTATGATTATAAGAACAAGTATATCCCTGGTATGACTAAGGATACATGTCCGGCTCTTATATCCGATGAGGCTACTAAGAGGATGCAGGCTGTTGCTGAGAAGGCTTATGATGCACTTGAGCTTTCAAGCTATGCAAGAATTGACTTCCTTATGACTGATAAGGAAGAGATATATTGCCTTGAAGTCAATACTCTTCCGGGTATGACTCCTACATCTTTGCTTCCACAGGAGGCTTCTGTATTAGGTAAGGATTATAACGAGCTTTGCGAAGAGTTGATAGAAGTATCGATGAATAAGTACATTTGATGATTATATGAGGTGTTTTTATGAAGGATTTGAGTATTAAGGAACTGGTTACTGCCTGTAACGGTACATTCTGCGGCAGTGAGAGCCTTCTTGAAGAGAAGATTGATGGTGTTGTTATAGATAGTCGTATCGTTAAGAGTAATTACGTGTTTGTGGCTATTAAGGGCGAGAATACAGATGGACATATATATGCTGAGTCAGCTGTTAAGGCAGGTGCCAAGGTGGTTATATCTGAGCAGGATTTAAGCGCTGATGTGCCTTATATCAAGGTTGAGAGTTCACCTCGTGCTCTTCAGGATATAGCTAAGTATTACCGTATGAAGAAGAACTTCAAGGTTATCGGTATAACAGGCAGTGTCGGCAAGACAAGCACCAAGGAACTTGTAGCTTCAGTATGTGCTACTAAGTTCAAGACTTACAAGACTATAGGTAACTTTAACAACGAGCTTGGTCTTCCTCTTACTCTTCTTCAGGTAGAAGATGAGCAGGTTGTAGTACTTGAGATGGGTATCAGTGATTTTGGCGAGATGCATCTTCTTGCTGATATAGCAAGGCCTGATATATGTATCATAACTAACATAGGCTATTGCCATCTTGAGACTCTCGGCGACAGAGCAGGTGTTCTTAAAGCCAAGACTGAGATCTTCGATTTTGCAAATGCTGATACTAAGGTAATCCTCAACAAAGACGATGATATGCTCTCTGGCGTAACATTTAACGCGCCTGTATTCTACGGTATTGAGAACAAGGATTCTTATGTTCATGCGGATAATATAGTCGATAATGGTATATCAGGAATTATGTTTGATGCATATGTTGGCGATAAGATGCTGAAAAAGGTATGTGTGCCTCTTCCTGGTATGCATATGGTTTATAACGCTTTGGCTGGTATTGCTGTAGGATGTATTCTCGGAATAGAAGAGAAGGATATACTTGCAGGCATCATGAATCTCAAGGCTGTCGGTGGACGCAATAATATAATCAAGACTGATAAGTATGTTCTTATAGATGATTGCTATAACGCAAATCCTGTTTCTATGAAGGCGGCTATAGATGTTCTTTCTAAGGCTGATAAGGGCGATGGAAGAAGAGTTGCTGTTCTTGGAGATATGTTCGAGCTTGGAAGTGAAGAAGCAGCATATCACAAGTCTATAGGTGAGCACATCAACAGAAAGAAGATAGATGTTGTTGTCTGTATAGGTTCGCTTTCTAAGAATATAGCTTCTGCTATTGATTCTAGCGATAAGATTCGGGTATATGAATATAAGGATGTTGATTCTTTCCTTGAAGAGAAAGATAAGGTCCTTATGAAGGGAGATATAATTCTTATCAAAGCTTCTCATGGCATGAACTTTAAGAAAATCGTGGAGGAACTCAGCTTATGATCAGCGCTATAGTTGCTATGTCTAAAAACAGAGTCATAGGCCGTAATGGTATGATTCCGTGGAGAATAAAAGGAGAACAGAAGCGCTTTAAGGAGCTTACTACCGGTAATGTGATTATTATGGGAAGAAAGTCTTATGATGAGATAGGTCATCCGCTTTCAAATCGCGATACGGTTCTTATCTCTAGAAGTAAGAAGGTAGAAACCGAGAATTGTCATACTGTATCGACACCTTTTGAAGCTTTGGAGTACTTAAGAGGCTGTGATAAGAATATATATGTTGCCGGCGGTGCAAGTGTATATAAAGACTTTATGCCTTTTGTAGACAGAATATATCTCACTGTAGTAGATCTTGAGATACCTGATGGTGATCGATTCTTCCCTGAATTCGAGAGAGAATTCGAGGTTGTTGACAGTCAGAGAGTAGAAGGAGAGATACCTTATACATATTATATATATGACAGGAAGATAATAGCCAAAAGTTGATTCTGGCTTTACAAGAAAAAAACCGGTAACTCGTGTTCATACACGATTACCGGTTTATTTCAGTTGGAGAAGACCCCTTCCTCATAGCAAAGTGTAGGAAGGATGTTAGCCAATATGAAGGGCTGTAAAAAACTATCACGGGGA
>DOVJ01000174.1 GCA_003520145.1 Eubacterium sp. | reverse complement strand
TGCAAGCAGTAACTGTTGATGCAAACTAGGCGACTTGCAAAAAGATAGAAATCTTGACGTGTCCTAGTGATAGTTTTTTACAGCCCCTTTATCCTTGTGTATCCTTTTAAGATGTGGTATAATAGTGTGGAAGTGGAGGGTTTTGCTTTGGAAAAGGAAAACAAGAAAACTGAACAGATTAAACCAAAAGGGCGTCTTAAGTTTTATCTTAACTGGCCTATATATATGGTGATGATCCTCTTTGCCATAGATATATATGTATTTGTAAAGAGCAAAGAGGCTGGGCTTCTTATTGCTGTGATGATATGTATATTCTTGGTTGCGCACAGCTTATTCATAATCAACCTCAAGAAGGATCTTCATAGGGGGATGGTTGACTTTGCTGTCGGATACAGTCAGATACAGAAGGCTTTGATCGAGGATCTTACTATGCCTTTTGCAATCCTTGATTCTCAGGACATAATCCTGTGGCATAACAAAGCATTTGCTGAGGCAACAGGTGGCAATGAGGTTGCCGGAAAGCGTATATATGCAATCCTGAATAAGCTCACTCGAGAATCTATGCCTAAAGACACCGATAGTGTGAGCTCCATAAGGATAGAGGTGGGAGAGCGTTTTTATCATGTGGAGTGTAAAAAAATCGACGCTGATAAGTTGATAGATAAGAATCCTATCCTTCAGTCGTCTAAGGGCGGCTGTCTGATAGCGCTCACCATGAAGGACGAGACTGAGTTCAGAAGGATCGAGACTGAGAATAAGGAACAGAAGTTTGTGGCTGGTATCGTCTATATCGATAATTATGACGAGGCCCTTGAAAATGTTGAGGAGATGCGTCGTTCTATGCTGGCCGCCGTGGTTGAGCGTAAGATCAACCAGTTTTTCTCTGCGGGCGGAAGTCTTGTAAAGAAGCTTGAGAAAGACAGATTCCTGGTTGTTATGCCGCATAAGGTTCTTGATGCGCAGATAGCAGAAAAGTACGCTTTCCTTGAGGAAGTTAAGAGTATCAATGTCGGTAATGATAAGAGAGTTACCATAAGTGTGGGCATAGGAGCCGGTAAGGAATCATACGCCGATAATTATGAACTTGCAAGATTCGCTCTTGAGCAGGCGCTTGGCCGTGGTGGTGATCAGGTCGTAGTGAAGGAGAATGATAAGCTCAGTTACTTTGGCGGTAAGTCACAGAGCCAGGAGAAGAATACAAGAGTTAAGGCAAGAGTTAAGGCTCAGGCTATAAGAGAAGCCATACAGACTAAGGAGAAGGTCATCATCATGGGACATCAGCTCGGTGACATGGATTCTTTTGGTTCTTGTATAGGTATGCATAGAGCTGTTAAGGCTTTGGGCAAGAAGGCTTATATCGTAGCCAAGGATGTGACTGAGACTGTTAAGCCTATATCGGATAAGTTCTATAACAACCCTGAATATGAGCAGGATATGATCATCGATGGCGATGAAGCCCTCAATATAGCTGATGATAACACACTTCTCATAGTTGTGGATACGAATACTCCTTCGAGACTTGAGTGTCCGGGAGTGCTTGATAAGTGCGGCAGTGTGGTTGTTATAGATCATCATAGACAGGGCGATATAACTATAACTGGAGCGGTCGTTTCGCATGTGGAGCCTTTTGCATCTTCTGCATGTGAGATGGTTGTCGAGATACTGCAGTATATCACAGACAATCTTAAGTTGAAGCAGTTAGAAGCAGACGCTATGTATGCGGGCATGATCATAGACACCAACAACTTCACGAACAAAGCGGGTGTCAGAACATTTGAGGCGGCAGCTTTTCTGAAGCGTGCCGGTGCTGATACTCAGCGTGTCAGAAAGCTTCTTAGGACTAATATGAAGGACTATAAGGCAAAGGCTGAGGCTATCAGTAAGATGCAGGTGTTCTCAGATGCATTTGCCATAAGCATATGCAGATCGGACGGACTTACAAGCCCGACTGTTGTTGCTGCGCAGGCTGCTAACGAGCTTCTTGATGTAGAGGGGATCAAGGCGTCTTTTGTGGTTACAAGATACAACGATATCTATCATGTGAGCGCGAGATCTATAGATGAAGTGAATGTTCAGATCATCATGGAGCGCTTAGGCGGCGGTGGTCATATGAATGTAGCTGCGGCACAGATTCATGCCGACGATATCGATGCGGCATGCAAGATAGTAAGGGATACTGTCAATCAGATGAAAGAAAGTGGGGAAATCTAAGATGGAAGTTATACTTTTGGAGGATGTCAAGTCACTTGGCAAGAAGGATGAGATAGTTACTGTTAATGATGGTTACGCAAGGAACTTCATACTTCCTAAGAAGCTTGGAGTGGAGGCTACAGCTAAGTCGCTTGCCGAGCTTAAGGCTAAAAAGCGCAAGGAAGCTGAGCTTGAGCAGGCTAGAGTCGATGAGGCTAAGCGACTCGCTGCACTTCTTGGTGAGAAGTCCGTAACAGTGAAGCTTAGAAGTGGCGAGAACGGCAAGGTATACGGCGCTGTATCATCGAAGGAGATATCTGCTGCTGTTAAAGAGCAGCTTGGACTTGACCTCGATAAGAAGAAGATAGTTCTTAAGGAAGGCATAAAGAGTCTTGGTGTAACGGAAGTGCCTGTTAAGCTTTATAAGGAAGTTAGCACTGTTCTTAGGGTAAAAGTAGCGGAAGAGTGATATGGAAGAAGAATTAGTAAACAGAAAAAAACCTATGGCCGCAGAAGCTGAGGCTGCTGTCATAGGTTCTATGATAATGGGTGAAGAAGCTATCGCTGAGGCGACCAATGCGCTTACTAAGGATGATTTTTACAGCAAGACTTATGCGTTGTTTTTCGAAGCTATTGTGAGCCTGTCAAACGATAACAGGTCTGTAGATACGATCACTCTTATAGAGAGGCTAAAGAGTATGGGTGCACCTTCTGATGTGTGCACAGCTGACTATATCACACAGCTTCTTATGGATGTGCCTGTTTCTTCGCGAATCAAAGAATATGTGTCTGCTGTCAAGAATGCATCTCTGCTTCGTCATACGATAGATGTTGCGAAGGTGATAGAGGATATGTGCTATTCACAGCAGTCTGACCCGGCTGATGTCATAGATGAAGCGCAGAAGAAGTTCATGGATCTTCTTAGCTTTACAGGTGAAACTACCCTTAGTGATATATCTGCGATAGCAAGAGATACTTTGCTTGAGTTAGAGGCACTCTCTAAGCGTAAGGGCAAGATGACGGGAGTTCCGTCTGGCTTTCACGACCTCGATTTTATGACCAATGGTTTTCAGAAGTCGGCACTTATCCTGATAGCGGCAAGACCTGCCATGGGTAAGACAGCATTTGTACTGAATATAGCACAGTATGCGGTTTTGAAGGCCAATGTTACCACTGCCATATTCAGTCTCGAGATGTCTCAGGGCGAGCTTTTTAAGCGACTTCTGGCATCTGAGTCGAACGTGGAGGGCGATAAGCTTAAAAAGGGCAATATAGGAGACAGCGACTGGCCAAGGCTTATAAAGGCAGCCTCTTCCTACGGAAAGACAAGGCTTTTCCTCGAAGATGATAAGAATCCTACACTCGCCGATATAAGAAGAAAGTGCAGAAAGCTTAAGTACGAGGCTAATCTTGGGCTTGTTATAATCGATTACCTTCAGCTCATGAACGAGGAGGGCAATCAGAGGCGCTCTAGACAGGAATTCATAGCTTCTGTATCGAGAGGTCTGAAGAATCTTGCAAGAGAACTCGATGTACCTATCATAGCCTTGAGTCAGCTCTCACGTAAAGTGGAAGAGCGAGATGATAAGAGACCGATCCTCTCGGATCTTCGAGAATCTGGATCTATCGAGCAGGATGCCGATATGGTTATGTTCCTCTACAGGGATGATTATTATAATTCCGAATCTGCTAAGAAGGGCATAACAGAGCTTATCATAGCGAAGCATCGTAGTGGTGAGGTGGGTAAGGTTGAACTTGCTTGGATTCCGAACTATACTAAGTTTGCTAATCTCGATAAGAGTGATAAGACTAAGAAGTATGATAAGAAAGAGCCTGAGGGAAAGACTGAATCAGGCGGAAAACTTGAATAAAGAAACTGTATAAGTAAAAAAAGAGCTGTAAGCGGTTGTGCCTACAGCTTTTTTTAGCCCTTCTAGTACATCGGTCCAGTTATTTAAGAACCGATGTACTAGTATTCCCTTATAGCGATATCATCGCTATTCTCATCGATGCTTATCTCTCTTATGACTACATAGTAGCCGAAATCCTGCTTTACCTGTACATATACGCGATCGCCCACCTTGTGGCCTATCAGGGCTTTGCCAAGAGGTGATTCGATGCTTACGATGTCGTGGATGCTGTCAGCACGCATCGAGGTTACGATGCGGTATTCTTCCTCACAGTCATCGTCTTCTATGTAGATCTTGACGATCTTGCCGACACCCGCTTGATCTGCTTTGAGCGTGTCTTCGAGTATATCGGCACCTGCTATGATTCTCTCTAAGTATCTTATCCTGCTTTCGTTCTTGTTCTTAGCTCTTTTGGCAGCATAATACTCGAAGTTTTCTGAGAGGTCGCCTTGCTCTCTTGCAGACTTTAGGTCCTCAAGGAGCTTAGGGCGAAGCTCTGTCTTACGCATCTCGATTTCTTCTTCTATCTTGGCTATATCTTCTTTTGTTAATCTTTCTCCCATTGTTTTATCCTTTCTAATATCTTCATGGCGCGATGTTCCCAACGGTGATTGTTCATGGCATACTCAAAAGCCTCATGTGTTCTGTGTTCTAGTTCGTCAAGGTCTGAAAGCGCATCAGTCACAAGATCTGTTATGGCATCGGTATTCTCCAAGGTGTATTCGTATACAAGACCTGTTGGAAAAACCTTAGTGGTGTAGGAAGACATGTCACTTATGAGACCGGTCTTTGCCAGCATAGATGTGAACATCCGATCGTGTGCCCCGTCCTTAAACCATGGAAGCATATTCAGGGAAAGCCTGGAATCCATGGTATAGCGAAGGCAGGTGGCAGAGTCTGACAGCCCTAGGAAGGTTACATTCGGCATGTCGGCTATGTCGCTTTCTTCCCAACCTCCGCCTATTATGATGGTCTTCTTGCCGCTTTCACAGGCTTTCTTGACAATCTCATGGCGGAAGAGCCCTCTTATGCTTAAGTCAACATACATCATCTGATACATACAGGCAAGCTTCTGAAGTGGTGACGCCTCTGGTATGACTTCGTCAAGTGCATCTTCCATAACACTTGTAAGAGTGAGAGATGGAGTGTTCCTAAGCGCGTCGATCATATCGTTGTAGAGTGTTACGACCTCAGGCAGTAGAGCTTTTTCATATCTAGAAAGTGTTGGTCTTCCTATGTAACTGCCTGTGAAGACAAGGTCGTATGAGCGATTCTTAAGAGGGATAGCCTTATCATAAGGTACATTGCCCGCAAGAGGCAGAAAGTGGATATCCGTGTACTTTGGATAATATCGCTTTACGAAATCAACATGTTCTCTGTCAATCAGATACAGAGTAAGGTCAGAACCGTACTCTGTCAGTCTTGCGTAATAGTAGAGCGGGTGATCGACGAGGATGCAGATCTTGTGCATACCCGCGATGTTCCATATGCTGCTCTCGTCACTTGAAAACTGAGATTCGCCGCTTAATCCTATGAAGTTAAATGTTATGAGAACATCGGAAGGTCCTAAGTTTAAGCGTTCAAAGCGAAGCCTTGAATCAAGAGGTTTTTTCATATCCCATAAGATGACGTCCTCTCCTGCAGCGCGAAGGGCATCAGCAATTCTTAGAGAAAAGTATTCAAGAGTTTCGACTGCACCTTTGATGAGATATATCATGATGATTTCCTCCGTATGTTTGCTTTGAACAGGACCTGATACTGTTAGTATAGCACATCTGTCGAGAATTAGCATCTGTCCTTTGAAAAAAATCAGTAAAATGTGTTGACAACATTTTACTACTGTGATATAACTGTATTAGTAGTCATAGTACAGCTGATATGGTTGCGATTAATTAATAAGGAGGTGGATAGTATGTTCATTATAGATCAGATGTCCCGAGTGCCGGTCTATACGCAGATCGTAGAGCAGGTGAAGCGGTTTATAATGACCGGAATATTCAAAGCGGGTGACCAGATGCCTTCAGTCAGAAGTATGTCTGCCCGACTTTCTATCAACCCTAATACCATACAGAAAGCTTATACTGAGCTTGATATGCTCGGGCTTATAAGATCTGTGCCAGGTAAGGGATGTTATATTACGGAGGATGCTGTTTTGAAGCTAAAGGAGAGTAAGGTCAAGGAACTTGACCGATTAGAAGAAGTTATAAGGGATCTGATACTTGCGGGAATAAGTAAAGAATCTATTTTGGAGTGTGTTGAAAGGAGTTTTGGAAATGATAGAGACTAAGGAGATCACAAAGAAATTTGATGGTTTTACCGCTGTCAATAAGCTTAGCTGTCATATACCGGATGGTTCGATATATGGCATGGTCGGCTCAAACGGCGCTGGTAAATCTACATTTCTTCGAATGATAACAGGTATCTTCAAGCCTGATGAGGGAGAGGTTTTGGTAGATGGCGAGAATATCTTCGATAATGATAAGATGAAGTCCAGGATGATCTTTGTGCCTGATGAGCTGTATTTTCTAAACGGAGCATCGCTTGAGAAGATGGCGGATTTTTACAGAGATATCTATAAGACTTTTGACATGGATTTCTTCAGAGAGCTTGTGAAGGAGTTTGACCTTCCGATGAAGAAGGCCATAGACAGGTTTTCTAAGGGTATGAAGAGGCAGTCGAGCATAATACTCGGACTTAGTATTAAGCCGGATTACTACATATTCGACGAAACATTTGACGGACTTGATCCAATCGTCAGGAATCACGTGAAGTCGATCATATGTAAGGAAGTTGAGGCGAGCAAGTCAACTGCTATAATCACGAGTCATTCGCTTCGAGAGATGGAGAATCTGTGCGATCAGCTGGCATTTCTTCATAAGGGCGGACTCATACTTGAGAACGATGTATGCAACCTGAAGACGTCACTTTTTAAGGTTCAGCTTGCTTTTGAGAGGGGAATAGAAGAGGTTGAACTCAAGGATTGTGATATACTTGAGAAGGTTAAAACAGGGTCTGTTATCAGCATAATCGCAAGGGGGGATGCGAACGCTGTTGAGGCGCAGATCAAAAATATGCCGACACTCTTCTATGATATGCTTCCTCTTACACTTGAGGAAATATTCACTTACGAAATGTCTGCACTGGGGTACTGTTTTGACGAGGGTAAAGAGGGGGAAGCAGTATGAAACTGTTCAAGGATGGGCTTCTTAGGGCCAATATAAAAAGGGTTCTGCTGGTTATAATAGCTAATATACTGATTTCGAGCATTGTCACGATGCTTTGTATAGCAACTGGTTCATATGTGGTGGGTGATACGAATGCTTCTAGACTTGTTTTTGCGCCTGGAATGATGGCGGGTTACCTGTTTCTATCGTTTGGCTGTTATTGGATGAGCATATGTCTTTTTGGGTTTCTTATGAAGCGGCATGAAAGTGACTTCTATGGTGTTCTGCCGTATAAGAGAAAGACTATGTTCAGAAAGAATATGGCTACTATGTATGGCGTTGTTGCACTTGTATTGGCTGTTAATATGCTTATTTTGGTTGTAGGTAGTTTTTTTGTCAGAGGACATGTTTCGGTTGTATGGGAAGGGTCTTTTAAGTATATAATTGCAGCGGTGATTGCTATGTTGCTTATCTGCAATGTTTCGGCATTTGCTATGTCTTGTTCGGGTAACTTAAGGACAGCCTTTCTTATGACAGCTTTGCTTCTTTTTGGACCGAGATTACTTATCACAAGTGTTGCTTATGCGGGTGACCTTGAAAATGGTGTTATGCAAATAGCACACTTTGCAAGATTTCTTAATCCTGATATTAACATTATGAGCAGAGCGGCAACTAGATTTTTAGAAATCGGTACAGCAGGTAGTATAGATTCTATGCAGAATATTAGTATATGGGCTGCTTGTTTGTATACTGCTGTATTGGCTTTAATCTATTATGTACTCGCAGAGAGAGTTTATATAAAGCGCGACAGTGAGATAGCAGGTACCGGTGGGATTGGCGTGGCTTCGTATTACTTTTATAAGATTTTCTTGGGAGTAATCATTATGCTCATCCCGATATGTAACAATGTTACGGGACCAGATTTGAAGAATGAATATGGTGTTAATGCTGCTCAGGTTTTGGTCTTTTTTGCTATTTCGGTTTTGGCGATGTGGTTTTATGATGCGTATATTGGACAAAAAGGAAAACGTTTTGTTAAGCTTCTATATTCAGCAGGTGCCGTGACTGCGTGTTCACTGATTATTGCCGGAATCATATATGGTATAAAGGTTTATGAGTGGAATTACAAGCTTGATCCAGATAAGATAGAAGGTTACAATATCAATACTAATTACTGGATGGTGGGTGATTCAGGACGCTATATAGAAGATATATGGGTAAAACCAGATAAAGATACTGCAAAAAGAATTGCAGATGCTTTCAGCAGGCAACAAAAAAAGGTATACACAAAGGATGAGTATGGTGATATTAGTTATGATAGCCCAGAAGTTATAACTTACAATTCTTATGCGAATAGTGATGAGCATTATTATGGTTCGTATAATGATCAATATGACTACATACGTGTTAAGTATAATGGGAAAAATGTGACAATATGCGTTGATACCTTGAATCGATATACAATGGATTCGGTTTATGAAGCATTCGATAAATCTGAGACAGCTAAAAAAGCCAGCTATAAAATACCTGAAAAGGTTGGATATTATAATGGTATGGCAATTGGTAGGGTATATTGTTGTGAATCGGAATTTTTATTAGATTCTAAGACTTATACGGTATTCAAGGAAGAATACTATAAGTTGTATGATGAGGATAAGAGTACTGATGAATCAGATTTTGCTGTTAGAACGAAGAGGTCTGATGTATTTGTGCTTTGTGAAGAGTTAGTGGATGGTTGTTTGCGCAGTAGAACTGTGAGTATAAACAAAGAGGATTACCCAAAAACGTATTCGTATATTTGGAAGCAATATGTGAATGATTATTATGACAGTCTTGAGAAGTATGTGAAATCGATAGATAAGAATTCTTTTATAACAGCCTATGATGAGTCTGATGCAAGGCGTGAGGTTAAGTTGGATATTACATATGACCAGCTTCTTGAGATACTTGAGGCAAAGGACGAAGAGCCTAAGTACATGTATACTGTGGTTATAAATACAAGGTATGACGAAATCAAAATGGTTATATCTAGCCCTCGGGAACTCAAAGAAGTTGTGAATTAGAATATATCTATCGAAAAAGTGTAGATGTGATGAGGAATAAGAGGTGGAAAAAGTATGAAGATATTCAAAGATGGGCTCTTTAGGGCTAATATGAAAAAAGTACTGCTAATGATAATAGCGTATGTCTTGATCACGAGTGTTATAACTTTGTTTTCTGTTGCTTCTGAATCGTATATGTTCGCTGATTCGAGTCTTACAGGGCTTGCTTTTGCTCCAGGGATGATGTGTGGCTATTTGTTTCTTGTTTTTGGCTGTTATAGTATGGCTATATATCTTTTTGGCTATCTTATGAAGCGAAACGAAAGCGACTTTTATGGTGTGTTGCCGTATAAGAGAAAGACTATGTTCAGAAAGAACATGTTGACTATGTATGCGGTAATAGTGCTTATACTTGTTATTAACATGTTTGTTTTGTTGGTTGCAAGTTTATTTGTTAGAGGCCAGATGCATATTGTGTGGAAGAATTCATGGGGGTATATATTGGCAGCAGTTATCGCTATGATTCTTATTGCCAATATATCAGCATTTGCTATGTCATGTTCTGGTAATTTGAGAACAGCATTTCTTATGACGTCTTTGCTTCTTTTTGGCCCGAGACTACTTATTACAAGTGTAGTAAGTACAGGTAATCTTTTGAATGGTGCTATTCGTATAGAACAGCTTGTACGTATCTTAAATCCGGATATTAATATTATAAGCAGGGCGCTGACAAGGGTTGACAATATGGAATTTGAGGCTGTGGATTCTATGCGTAATGTCAGTATTTGGTTGGCATGTGCTTATACTGCTGCGCTTGCATTGATTTATTACATTCTTGGTGAGAGGGCTTATATAAAGCGTGATAGTGAGATTGCTGGAACGGGTGGAGTAGGTCTTGTGACTTACTACTTTAACAAGGTTTTCTTGGGCGTTCTTATCATGCTTATTCCTATTTGCAACAATGTTTCTGGTCCTGATCTTGATAATACTTTTGGTGTAAATGTAACGCAAGTGAGTATATTTGTTGCAATAACGCTGTTTGTGATGATGTTTTATGATGCTTATATAGGGCGTAAGGGCAAGAGAGTAGTAAATCTCTTATATTCATCAGGAGCTGTTGCTGTGTGTTCGCTTATTATTCTAGGAATTATACTGGGTATAAAGAACTATGAGTGGAGTTATGAATTGAATCCTAATAAGATTGAAGGGTATAGTTTGAATAGAGATTCGTATGATTATGGTGATCGCACGGAATATGTTACTAATATATGGGTTAAACCTAATAGTGAAGTCTCAAAAATTATAGCTGAAACATTTAAATATCAGCGAAAAAAAGTTTACGAAAAAGATGAATATGGTGATATATATTATGATGATCCTAATGTAATATCTTATGTTAGTAGAAATTATTCAAGTGTTGGTGTTTCCAGCGAAGATCTTTATGAAGAACTGAAGATAAAGTATAATGGTAAGATTATTACTATACGTGTAGACGATACGTATTTTGAGGGAATGAGAAAGGTTTATGATTTCTTTGAAGAGTCTGAGACTTATAGGGATGCACGATACAGATTGCCAGAGAAAATCACAGCTTACAATGGTAAAGCGATTGCAAGTGTAAACTACGGCGATTATGAGATGAATGTTGATTCTAAGCTATACAAAACCTTCAAAAAAGAATATTATAAGCTGTATGATGAAGTTAAGAATGGTAAAAACCTGAAGAGGGTAATGAGCGGAAACGGTTCAGTGGTTTCAATAATGTGCGAAGAACTTGTGGATGGTTTTGCCTTTGGAAGAAGTGTCGGCATAACAAAAGAGGATTATCCAGAAACATACAATTATGTATGGAAGCGATATGTAGAAGAGTATTATGGTAAACTGAAGGAAACCTTGGTCAAGACAGGTCCTAGTGTGCCGATAAAGGCTTATGTTGCCGGTGACAAAGCGAAAGAGGTTAAGATAACTTATGATCAACTTCTTAAGATACTTGAGGCTAAGGATAAGGAACCTAAGTATATGTATACTGTTGTTATCGGTGTTGGAAGTAATTCTTGGGATATGTATATATCAAGCCCAGTAGAACTTAAACCGTACACTGACTAAAGCATATATATATAATTATGAAGATGCCCTCCGCCTGTTTTTATGGCGGGGGGTGTAAATATTTTTTCTAATACTTGATGTTATTTTGGATATGTGCTATAATGTATAGGCTTTGTACGATAAGTGCAGAGCCTATACATATCTATGATCAAGAAAGGATAGATTTCATGAAAAAGGTTGTGAAGTTTGGCGGAAGTTCTCTTGCCAGCGCAGAACAGTTTAAGAAGGTTGGAGATATAATAAGAGCTGATAAGGACAGATGTTATGTTGTGCCATCGGCACCAGGTAAGCGTGATTCTAAGGATACTAAGGTCACAGATATGCTTTATGGTTGCTATGCTCTTGCCAAAGAGGATAAGGATTTTTCTGATGCACTTAAGGCTATTAAGGCTAGATATGATGAGATCATAAGTGGTCTTTCGCTTTCACTTGACCTTAGCAGTGAATTCGAGACTATTAAGAAGAACTTCTCTCTTAAGGCAGGTGAGGATTATGCTGCTTCAAGAGGTGAGTATCTTAACGGTATAATTATGGCGAATTATCTCGGATATGAGTTCATCGATGCTGCACTTGTAATCAAGTTTGATTCGGACGGCAACTTCCTCTCTAAGGAGACTAACGCCGTTTTGTCTAAGAAGCTTAAGGGCATTGAGCGCGCAGTAGTTCCAGGTTTCTATGGTTCTAAGCCTGACGGAAGTATCAAGACATTTTCAAGAGGTGGTTC
>DOVJ01000134.1 GCA_003520145.1 Eubacterium sp. | reverse complement strand
TTCATATCTTATGTACTCAAAACTTTCGTTGAACACGGCGCTGATGAGGATATTCTCTATGTGAATAAGCCGCATATCGGAACAGATGTGTTGTCGAGAGTTGTTATAAGTATAAGAGAAGAGATAATAAGGCTTGGCGGTAAGATTCTCTATGAAACTTTGGTTTCTGATTTTGTTATAAAAAACGGGGCTATAGAGGCAGTTGTGACTGATAATGGTAAAAGCTTTGCGTGTGATCACTTAGTGCTTGCAACAGGTCATTCTTCTAGAGATACATACAGAAGACTTGAGGGGCTTCTTAATATGGAGCAAAAACCATTTGCTGTGGGACTTAGAGCTGTTCATCCACAAAGGATAATAGATGATAATGCATATGGTGATATAAGCGAAGACCTAAGAAATAAGCTTGGAGCTGCACCTTATAAACTGACTTATAATACGAGTACAAAAAGGGGCGTGTATTCCTTCTGTATGTGCCCAGGAGGCTATGTTATCAATGCCTCATCTGAGAAAGGACGACTTGCTGTCAATGGTATGAGTTACCACGACAGAGCATCAGGCTTTGCTAACAGTGCTATCATAGTATCTGTTGACAAGGATGATTATGAAGACCGCGGTATTCTGTCGGGTATGTACTTTCAGGAAGAGATGGAAGAGAGAGCTTATAAGCTTTGTGATGGCGCCATACCTGTTTCTTATCTATCTGATTTTAAGAAGCGTAAGGCGTCGGTATTAAAAGCGGGGCATGAGGAAACTGTAGGGAAGGCTGTTAAGGGGTCTTATAAGGGCGCTGATGTGTCCGCTATATATCCAGAGTTTATTAATAAAGCCATATGTGAAGGCATGGAGGCATTTGGACATAAGATTAATGGATTTGATATGGATGATACACTTCTTATGGGTGCCGAAACTAGGACTTCAGCTCCTGTAAGGATTGTAAGAGATGAAACTTTTCAGTCTAACATAAGGGGAATATATCCTTGTGGTGAGGGCGCTGGATATGCCGGAGGTATAACAAGTGCTGCTGTTGACGGAATTAAGGTGGCGCTTGCCATAAGCAGTGATGATGTGGTACAATAATTGATACTTGAATATAGAGAGGCTATATATGTGTGATTTTAATAATAAAAAGTATAGGGATATGCTCAAGGAAAAGAAGAGGATCGTCGTTAAGATAGGTTCTTCGTCCCTGACTCATCCTGAGACGGGTTTTCTTAATCTTGCCAAGATAGAGAGACTTGTAAGAGTTCTGTGCAATCTGCGTAATTCAGGAAGAGATGTTGTACTTGTTTCTTCAGGTGCCATAGCAGTTGGCAGAAAGACCCTGAGTATGGATAAGAAGCCTGATGAATTATCGAAGTATCAGGCCTGCGCGGCTGTTGGCCAGGGATATCTTATCGCTACATATCAGAAGATATTTGCTGAATATAATCAGCTTGTGGCACAGATACTTATGACTAAGTATACTATGCTTCATGATGAAAACCGTATGAATGCGCGCAATACATTTGAAGAGTTATTCAAGCTTGGCGTTATTCCTATCGTCAACGAGAATGATACCATAACAACTGATGAGATACAGTTTGGTGATAACGATAAGCTTTCAGCTATCGTTTCATCGGTGATAGAGGCAGATCTTCTGATCCTTCTGTCTGATATAGACGGTTTGTATACAGATGATCCTAATCTCAATAAGAATGCAAGTTTTATAGATCTTGTGCCTGTTATCGATTCTAATCTTAAGAAGATGGGAAAGAGTACTAACAAGACAGATCTTGGAACAGGCGGTATGGCAGCTAAGATAGTAGCTGCACAGATAGCAACTAATTCGGGAACTGATATGGTCATCACCAATGCGAGTGATGTTGTCAATATTACAAGGATCATGAGTGGAGAGAATATCGGAACTCTGTTCCTTGCCCACAAGAATGAGGATTTTGATCTGGTTGAAGCGATTAGCTGATAAAGGATATCTATGGAGCTTTATGTTATAGACAGATGTGATGTTGATAGATGCTTTCCTTTGCATGGAGACTATGTGCTTCAGGTTAAGGACGACTATTCGAGAAAGGTCGGAAGATACGAATGCAAGAAGTTTTATCTCCTCAATGTTAAGAGGAGAGAAAAGTGTGAGATCCTTCCGGGCTTTTCTAAGTATGACTTCATAAGGATTACAAACTGTAAAAAAGAGCATATGAATCTCTTTTTTGTATCCTGCACGCATGACAAGGTCTATAATACATTCAACTATAATATTATCAGATATTCTTTTATGACTGGAGAATATGATATAGTCTATGACTATACAGATCGTGGAGAGTGGCTTGAAGAGGGCCGTAATCTGCACATATTTGTACTAGATAAGGATTATTTTCTCTTCCAGCAGGAGATCATGGATGAGAATGATCGGATCCACATAGAAACATGGATGTATGATATCGTTGAAAAAACGAGAGTAGACATATTCTATGACGATGTTCTGAAGAATGGTATAGATGAGATCATCAATATCGAGAAGAATATGTGTCTTATAAAGACTGGATTCTCAGCCTTTGCAGATGACAGATTCGACTTTAATAAGAGCGAGAATTATATGAATGAGCAGCTGTCTTTGATAAACCTCAATCAGTTTATCTCAGAACTTCTGATCAATAAGAAGATCACGTATAAGAAGATACTTGAGAAATCTTCGGATGGAATCACACTGCCTTATATCATCAAGGGTCCGGATTATTATATATATTCGCGTCTTGATATGGAAACTCACGAGGAAACAGTCACTTATAAGACGCTTTCGGATGGTGAAGAGTCTGTATATATACATAAGGACGTGTACAGACCATCGGATATATACATCCCTTCTATTGTTGGGGGAAGGCTTTATTATCTTCTTCGTAACAAAGAAAGTGTAAGATTCGTCGATCCTGAAACCATGGAAGTTGAACATGATTTTAAGGACGGACGTTTGAAAAATGTTGTGAATGGCTTTATAATCGCTGAGAACGAGATACCTTTTGGCGTATTGAAAAAGACTACAACGATGGTTGAGGTTATAGATGTGGTAGGAGCAGACCCTGTTTATTATACTAAGGGTGAATATGTGGACTGTGTATCGACTAATCCTGATAATCTTGCGATATTCGTGAAATAGGAGAATGGATATGAATAAAAAAGAGATAAGAAAGCATATGCTTCTAGTAAGGCGTGATATGTCTTCTGAAGATGTTGAAAGCGCATCTGAAGCTGTATATAAGAATCTTATGCTACTGGATGAATATAAGGCCTGCAGTCGCATATATGTATATCTGGATTATAATCATGAGGTTAAGACTGATAAGATCATAAAGAAAGCTTTGCTTGATGGTAAGGAAGTATATGTGCCAAGAATAGATGGTGATGTTATGAACTTCTATATGTTTACGAGTTTTGATGATGTCAGTGAAGGGTATAAGGGTATACCTGAGCCATCTAAGGAAAGTGTCATAGATAACGAAAGAAGAGGACTTCTTCTTATGCCTCTACTTGCGTGGGATAAACACTTTAACAGAGTGGGTTATGGTAAGGGATTTTATGATCAGTATATAAGCAGAAAACATGGGGATTATCTTCGCATCGGTCTGGCTTTTAAAACTCAGTATGTAGATGAGATAGAGGATTCTACTATGACAGATATGCCCATGCATATGGTCATAACTGATGATAAGATACTGATTAACGGAAAGTTACTGTAGGAGATGATTGTGGAAGAAAAGAAAAATATAAATTATGAATCTGAGGGCGAACTTCAGAGATTGTATATTGAGAAACTAAAGGATTATGTTAAGACAAGAGAAGAAGAACTAGGCAGGAAACTGAAAGCCTGTGTAGTTACTTTTGGCTGTCAGATGAATGCAAGGGATTCTGAGAAGCTTCTTGGTGTACTTGTGGCTGCCGGCTTTGAAGAGTGTGACAATGAGAATGCGGATCTTGTACTTTACAATACCTGTTCTGTCAGAGAGAATGCAAATCATAGAGTGTACGGAAGACTAGGGTATGTGAGCACTCTTAAGAAAAAGAATAAGGATATGATCATATGTCTGTGTGGATGTATGATGCAGGATGAAAAGGTTGTTGAAGAGATCAAGAAAAAGTACAGATATGTCAATCTTGTTTTTGGTACTCACAATATATTCAAGTTCGCACAACTTCTATATACGACATTTTTAAGCAATCGTATGGTCATAGATATCTGGAAGGAAACCAAAGAGATTGTAGAGGACCTTCCTAGTGTCAGAAAGTATAGCTTTAAGCAGGGCGTCAACATCATGTATGGCTGTGATAAGTTCTGTACATACTGTATAGTACCTTATGTCAGGGGTCGTGAAAGAAGCCGTAAGATAGATGATATAGTTGAAGAGATAAAGAAACTTGTTGAGGATGGCGTCGTGGAGGTCATGCTCCTTGGACAGAATGTCAATTCTTACGGAAAGAACCTTGAGGGAGCGACATTTGCAAAGCTTCTTAGTGAAGTTGAGAAGATAGATGGCTTAAAGAGAATAAGGATCATGACACCATATCCTACAGACTTTAAGGATGATGTTATAGAGGTTATGGAGAAATCCGATAAGATATGTCCTCAGATACACCTTCCTCTTCAGTCAGGTTCTAATCGCATACTTAAGAAGATGAACAGAGGCTATACAAGAGAAGAATATATAGCTCTTGCAAAGAAGTTAAGAGAGCGTATCAAGGATGTCAGCATATCGACTGATATAATCGTTGGTTTCCCGGGCGAGACCTATGAGGATTTCAAGGAGACGATAGAGGTTTGTAAGGAGCTTGAATATGACAGCGCTTATACATTCATCTATTCGAAGAGAAGCCATACGCCGGCCGCTGCATTTCCTGATCAGGTGCCGGAGGAAGAGGTTAAGAAGCGCTTTGATGAGCTTCTGGATGTGATACAGAAGACGAGCGCAAAGAACGCTGACAAGTACGTAGGCAGGGTATGCGAAGTGTTAGTTGAAAGTGTTGACGATCATCAGAAGGGATATGTGACCGGAAGACTTGCCAATGGCCTTTTGGTTCACTTTGAAGGCTGTGAGTCGATGATCGGTTCTTTTGTGAATGTCAGACTTGAAGAAGCTAAAGGATTTTATTATATAGGCAAGATGGTATAGGAACGGTAATAAAAGTGGCTAAGATATCACCAATGATGCAACAATACCTCGATATGAAAGAGGAATATAAGGATTGTATATTATTATATCGTGTGGGCGATTTCTACGAGTTATTCTTCGAAGATGCGAAGACTGTTTCGAAGGAGATCGGACTTACACTTACGGGTAAGGATTATGGTCAGGAAGAGAGAGCTCCCATGTGTGGAGTTCCTTTTCATGCACTTGATGCTTACCTTGGAAAGATCGTCAAATGTGGACATAAGGTTGCCATCTGTGAACAGGTGGAGGATCCAAAGCTGGCTAAGGGTCTTGTGAAAAGAGAGGTTACGAGAATAGTATCTCCAGGTACTATCCTTGATATGGAGAATCTTGATTCGGGTGAGAATAATTATATCATGCTTATAGTGTGCAGTTCAGATACCTATGGGCTTGCAGTCTGTGATATAAGTACTGGTGATTTTTTGACTACAAGTATATCTGATGCAAGAACTCTTAGAGATGAGATAGCAAGGCTGTCTCCTAAGGAGATACTGTATAGTGAAGCCATGCTCATGAGTGAGGTGGATGTACAGAATCTTGATTTTGGTGGACAGATAGCGGTTTCTATGCTCGATGCTGGGTACTTTGATGAATCCGGATGTGTCGATGTGATAAAGAGACATTTTGGCATAGAAAGTGTGGATGGACTTGGATTACAGGAAAAGGGTATAGAAACTCTTGCTTGTGGAGCGCTTCTTAGATATCTTACGGACCTACAGAAGAACGATCTTAAGCAGATAGTAAGAATCAATATCTATCAGACAGGCAAGTATATGCTTCTTGACAGGTTCTCAAGACGTAATCTCGAACTTACTGAGAGCATGCGAGAGAAGGACAGAAGAGGAACTCTTCTATGGGTTCTTGACAAGACTAAAACTGCGATGGGTGCAAGATATCTTCGTGGCATGATAGAAAGACCGCTTATCGATAAGAATGAAATCATAAAGCGACTTGACTGCGTGGAAGAGTTATCTCTTAATGCTATAGACAGGGAAGAATTAAGAGAATACTTAGATGCTATATATGATCTTGAGAGACTTCTTGGTAGAGTGAGTTCTATGGTTGCTACTCCAAGAGATCTTGTGGCACTTAAGAATTCAGTTTATGTGATCCCTTTTATCAAGAGGCTTTTGCTTGGTTATAACTCAGAGCTTATCAAAGATATATGCAGCGAAATCGACGAACTTACAGATGTCTATGATATCATAGACAGAGCGATAGTGGATGATCCACCTCTTCTTGTGAGAGAAGGCGGTATGATCAAGGATGGCTATTCGCAGGAGGCGGATCTCTATAGAAAAGCAAAGCTTGAAGGAAAGCAGTGGCTTCTTGATCTCGAGGAAAGAGAGATAGAGAAGACCGGAATCAAGAAGCTTAAGGTTAAGTTCAATAAGGTATTTGGATACTATATAGAGGTCAGCAATTCATATAAGGACAGTGTACCTGATTATTATATCCGTAAGCAGACTCTGACTAATGGAGAGAGATATACAACAGAGGAACTTAAAAAGTTCGAGGATATAATACTATCCGCAGAAGAGAAGACTAATTCGCTTGAATATGAGCTTTTTGTGGAAGTCCGTAATATGATAGCAGCACAGAGTACGAGAATCATAAGTACTGCTAAGGCAGTGGCATACTTAGATGCGCTTATAAGTCTCAGTGTGGTTGCTGCAAGGAATAATTATGTAAAACCTAAGATCAATGATAAGGGAATCATAGATATCAAGGAAGGCAGACATCCGGTTGTTGAAGTTATGCTCGATTCTAAGAGCTTTGTTCCGAATGATTCATATCTTGATAACGATTCTAATCTGGTATCTATTATTACTGGTCCGAATATGGCGGGTAAGTCTACATATATGAGACAGGTGGCACTTATAACCTTGATGGCGCAGATAGGTTCGTTTGTGCCTGCGACTTCTGCTGATATATCGGTGGTAGACAGGATATTTACGAGAGTAGGTGCGTCAGATGATCTTGCGCAGGGACAATCGACCTTCATGCTTGAGATGATTGAGGTGGCTAACATCTTGCGTAACGCTACGCCAAGAAGCCTTCTTATACTCGACGAGATAGGAAGAGGTACAGCTACATTTGACGGACTCAGCATAGCGTGGGCGGTAGTGGAATATATAGCCAATCCTAAGATGATCGGCGCGAAGACTCTGTTTGCGACTCATTATCATGAGCTTACAGAGC
>DOVJ01000198.1 GCA_003520145.1 Eubacterium sp. | reverse complement strand
GCGCATCCTCGCGGAGCGTTAATCTTAAGTCGGAGATTGGACCCCAACTTAAGTTAAGTTTGTTATAGCTCTTTCCTACACTTTGCTAAGAGGAAGAAGTCTACTCCGACTTAAGATTAAAATACTTTCCTATCTCATCCTCAAAGTTATCATCCTCTTCATACACATATCTGACAAAGTTCTCAAGCGCATGATGATTATATATAACACCAGTCATCTGAGTAATCGTCCCAAAGTGCATGAGAGGATAAGGCACTCCATCCTTCTCATAAGCATAATCCTTAGCAACAGGCTCTCTGAAGCCGCGAAGCAGAGGCTTAATGTTCTTAATTATGATATCCACGTTCTCATCTGAGATACCACACTTAGTCTTCTTCTGTACGTCCCTTATATAATCTGTCAAAAATGACGTCGCCTTGTCATAATCAAAGTCCTTATTAAGGTCCACATAATCCTTCGCGTACAGAAGGAACTTTGCTTTCGTAAAATATCCCATACCATCCATAAGCTCCGACATAAAACCATCTATCGCCTCTTCCTGCTTCGCATCCTGATCAAACACCAGGTGCAGGACCTCCCACAGAGCCTGCTGAACCTCCGCAGCATACTCCTCACGGCTTACGCAAGAAGTAAGAAGATCCTCGAATTCCTCATAAAACTTGGCTATACTGACCTTCGGGCCTTCCACCATAGAGGTCTTAGACAGGTACCTGCTTGTACATGTAGCTTCATCGTCACCGACATAGTGAATCACGCCATTGCGCTCAAACCCCCAGCCCTCGAACACTAGATAAGGCACAAGGTCTCTTTTGTCAACTACGTTGTGAATATTCGTGTAGCCCTTGGCAGAAGCAGACGCTCTCGGTGCTTCAAATGTATAGGCAAAAAAATCTTTCTTCTCTACATGATATTCATCCAAAGCCTCGTCTATGTACGCGGCAGCAAGGTCTGTTATGGCACCGCTCCTGCTATAGCCTGTCATGAACATCTTGCACGACTTGATATCATACTCCTTCTGATATGCTTTTATCCTCTCAAGGACTCTCTTTGCAGGCTTCGCAAAGCCTTGCGAATCTCCTGTTTCTCCAACAACGAAGTTTCCTAAGAACTCTCTTCCATAACCTACGCCTCTTAAGCAGACGAGCATGATCGTCTCATCGCCTACTACCTTAGACGCTATAAGACTACCAACTCCATCCTTAGTAGTCGGTGAATCCAAGAGTTCAACCACCATACGCTCCTTCGGAAATCCAAGCTGCGAAAGGAAGTTCTTCAAACCGTCAGACTTCTTCTCAAGCTCATAGCTTGGCGCCATAGCGATATTGATGCACATGCCAAGAGAAGCAAGTCTACTGTCATAGACATCCGACGCTGTATCAAAGTAATCATCGCAATAGTAAAAAGGATATTCTATAACAGGCTGATCACTCCCCATCTGAAATGAATATGTCCCCGATATCTGCTTTGTGATCGCAATTCCAGGATCAGTACTTCGCTCTTCTTTTTTATTCTTATTTTCACAGGCAACCAGTCCCAATGACATGATCACCACAAGCATCATAGATATAATTCTTTTCTCCATAAGCAATCTCCTTGTATCATAATTATACAGTTTATCCGAACTTTTTTCAACTTTTTTGCAAAAAAGACTTTACAAACTCCAAATCAGGTGTTAAAATGTCAATATACTTGACAAGATTTTATTAGGAGGACTATATGAACTACAAGAAGTACAAAAGACAGTACTTTCTCCCACCGGAGAATTACACAGACTGGGTTAACAAGGATCACATAGAAAGCGCACCTATATGGTGCTCTGTCGATCTTAGAGACGGCAACCAGGCCCTCATTGAGCCTATGAATCTCGACAAGAAGCTTGAATTCTTTAAGGCTCTTGTCGACATGGGCTTTAAGGAGATCGAAGTAGGCTTCCCTGCTGCATCCGAGACAGAATACGAATTCCTTCGTGCACTTATAGAGAAGAACATGATACCTGACGACGTTACTATACAGGTACTTACTCAGGCAAGAGAGCACATCATCAAGAAAACATTTGAGGCTGTTAAGGGCGCTCCAAGAGCCATCATCCACCTCTACAACTCTACCTCTGTTGCGCAGAGAGAGCAGGTTTTCAAGAAGTCCAAGGAAGAGATCAAGAAGATCGCTACAGACGGTGCTAAGCTTCTTAAGAAGCTCGCTGACGAAACAGAAGGCAACTTCGGCTTCGAATACAGCCCTGAGAGCTTCCATGGCACTGAGGTTGAGTACGCTCTTGAGGTATGCAACGCCGTTATAGAGGTATTCAAGCCAACTAAGAAGAACAAGGTCATCATCAACATACCTGCTACGGTTGAGACTGCCATGCCTCACGTATTCGCTAACCAGATCGCTTACTTAAACAAGCACCTCGCTCACCGTGAGAATGTTATCTTGAGTATCCACGGTCACAACGACAGAGGCTGCGGCATCGCCGATACTGAACTTGGCGTTCTCGCAGGTGCTGACAGAGTCGAGGGTACACTCTTTGGTAATGGCGAAAGAACAGGTAACGTAGATATACTTACAGTCGCTATGAACCTCGTTGCATACGGCATCGATCCTAAGCTTGACCTCTCTGAGATTCCTAAGCTTCGCGAGCTCTACGAAAGAGTTACTAACCTTAAGGTTCACGAGAGACACCCATACGCTGGTGACCTCGTATTCTCAGCATTCTCAGGCTCACACCAGGATGCTATCGCTAAGGGTATGGCATGCAGAGAGAAGGATCCGAACGGATTATGGACAGTTCCTTACCTTCCTATCGATCCTGAAGATGTAGGCAGAACCTATGATTCAGACGTTATAAGAATCAACAGCCAGTCTGGTAAGGGCGGCGTATCATACATACTTAACCGTAACTACTCTCTCTCGCTTCCTAAGGCTATGAGCGAAGAAGTCAGCTACACAGTTAAGAACATCTCTGACCGTGAGAACAAAGAGATATCTCCTAGCTGGATCTACTCTATCTTCGAGGAGAATTACCTTTCATTCACGCCGATATTTACAGTGCCGGAGACACATTTTAAACAGAAAGAAGACAGCATAGTCGCTACAGCGACCATCAAGACTGCTTCTAGCTCAGCAGATATCGTAAGCAACGGTAACGGCCGCTTAGACGCTGTAAGCAACGCTCTTAAGCAGTACTTCAACGTATCTTACGAATTGTCCGTATACGAAGAGCACGCTCTCACTGCCGGTTCTTCTTCCAAGGCTATGGCCTACGTAGGAATCAAGCAGAACGGCACTATGTACTGGGGCGCCGGCACCGATGATGATATCATCAAGGCTTCTATCAACGCCCTCAGCGTAGCTGTCAACAAGCTTCCACAGGTTTTCAAGAACAAACCAACCGTGGATAAGAGAATGCTCGAGATGATCAACTACATCGCCAACAATTACAGCACTGTAACACTTGGAGACGTAGCTAATCACTTCAATCTCACAACTCAGTACACCTCGAAGATCATCAAGGAAACAACCGGCAAGACCTTCAAGGAACAGCTTACTAACGTTAGACTCAAAAGAGCCAAGTCGCTTCTTCGCAACACTAACACAACAATCGAGAAGATTGCGAAGTCAGTAGGATATCCGACAGTTGAACACTTCTCAAGAACATTCAAGAAGCACTTCGGCGTAAACCCTGCAAAGTATAGACAGCAGCATATATAAATATAACGAAGGATCAGTAATGCATGTTTTCATGTAATTACTGATCCTTTACTGTTTTTATCCGATAATCAGCTTAGGATTATACTTTTCATAGAATACCTCCGAAAAAGCATCCCCCCTGTAATATATTCGCAAGATCGACACACCAAGGATAATTCATATTCTACCTTTCTTTCTGTAATAATATTGAACCTTATGCATCTTAACTCCAGCAGAATTCTAATCCACAAAAATGTAGAATTCTACACTTTTTGCGATTAGAATATGATTTCAAGTCTCCTCATATCTGAATATAATATATTATCCCCATTCAGCTACCATAGATGTAGGTAAGGGTTTGTTATTTAATAAGTATCCAAAGACTTTTGAATAAGCGATTGAAACATCTATATTTGAATCTTTGGGTTGTTCTAATACTTCTTTGGTTTCCGGATCAATAACAAGCCTAAAAGCTTCTCCGTCTATACTATTTTTATGACAGTTTAAAACAATTGGATTTAAGCTAACAACATTGATATATACCATTTTTAAATCTCCATTTCCATATCTTTTTGTGGAACTTCTTCTTTGCTAATGACTTTCTTCTTTTGAGTTTGCAATTTTTTATAAAACTTATCGGACGCCCTAGGATAATCATATACTTCACTTGTTTTAACATGAGCCTTTTCTTGACTCATACCTTCATTTATTAAATCAATTTCCATTAATTCATAAGGAATTAGAAGTTTGTCGTGTTCCTGAACATAATCTTGCATGTCGGATAATCTTTGCCAAGATTCTGCAATTTCAAAACACGGATCAAATCTGTGAATACCTGAAGATAAAAGATGTGTTTCAATAAACAAAAAGTTTTTCACTTGCAAAATTTGTTCCGGAGTATAACCTGTATATTGGGATATTTTATAGATATCATCTTTCCTATGTCTTATTTCCTCATAATATTTATATGCGTGTAACTGAGCTTCAGGAGACATAGGATTTGAAATTGCTCCACTAATACCACCACTTATAAATTCTTTAAAAAGGCTATTTTTAGAATGCATCATTTGACACCTTTCTTTTGTGTTTATTTGACCACACCTACTCTTATCAAATCATTTTTTACAGTAACATATGTTTCAAAATCAAAATCTTCTTTTACATGCTTGCAAAACCATGTAAGCAAGACACTTTTTTGACGAAACTCTGTTTTTAGATAATAGTTATGGCAGCGATTACATTTTGTTTTTTCTATGCTTCTCACCTCTTTATGTGAAATTATATCAAAATCATTAATTTAAAAAAAGAGCAAGAGGGCACCGTCTGCAAAACTGTAATCCCTCTTGCTCACAGTCGAAGGATTAACTTCTAAGAATATTGTAGCAGTTTCTTCTTTGATTATCAACTTATTTGTCAATTCCTATACCAAGTATTAGATACTATGAGGATAAACCCATCATCTTTATAATCATTTTTATTTTCTCTCTTTGTGGTTATTTGAACACTTTCCTTCACTTTGCTAAGAGGAAGGGGTCTTCTCCGACTGAGATAAAAAAAGAGGCTGCTTCCCACAGCCTCTCTATTCAGTCATAATTATAATACAACTTTAACTATATTCTTCTTGCCCTTCTTGATTATGACACCATCACCAGCAAATACATCCTTAGCATATGAAGCCTTGAAGTCTGTAACCTTCTCATCGTTAAGAAGTACGCCGCCCTGTTCACAGGCTCTTCTTCCATCTGATCTTGAACCAACAAGTCCAGCCTTCTGAAGGATAGTTACGATATCGATAGAACCATCTGTAAAGTCAGCGCCCTCAAGCTTTATGGTAGGCATATTCTCTGATGCCTTGCCTGAGAATACGGCTCTTGCAGCTTCCATAGCCTTAGTAGCCTCTTCCTCGCCGTGAATCATCTTGGTAAGTTCGAAAGCAAGTATTTCCTTAGCTTCGTTGATCTTAGCGCCTTCCCAAGTGCTCATCTTCTCTATCTCTTCAAGTGAGAGGAATGTAAGCATCTTAAGGCACTTAATAACATCTGCATCGTCTATATTACGCCAATACTGGAAGAACTCATAAGGTGAAGTCTTCTTCTCATCAAGCCATACAGCACCAGACTGAGTCTTACCCATCTTCTTGCCCTCTGAGTTAAGAAGAAGGTTAATAGTCATAGCATAAGCATCCTTACCAAGCTTACGTCTTATAAGCTCTGTACCTGCAAGCATGTTGCTCCACTGGTCATCACCACCAAACTCCATGTTACAGCCATAATCCTTGTAAAGCTTATAGAAATCATAAGCCTGCATGATCATGTAGTT
>DOVJ01000072.1 GCA_003520145.1 Eubacterium sp. | reverse complement strand
TCTGGTGTATTGGTGCTTTTATGACAGCGAAATTTGAGAAATCCATGATTTTCGCTGTCTTTTTCTGGTGTATTGGCCCTTTTATGACAGCGGGATTAGAGAAAAACTCGATTTTCGCTGATTGATTCGGGCCTCTTGTCTCCTTTCAGGCAGCGGGACTTGAATCTATGATTGCAAGCGGCCGTTGACGCCAATAAGCAGTTTCCTCTTTTTTTTCCCCCAAAAGGCTAAATTAATAAAAAAAGTATCCGATAACCTTTATAGCAAAGTAAAAATATGTTTGTTAGAATGGAGGGATCATTATGAGAATAGACTCTTTTGGTTCTGTGACAGGAGTATATGGAAAGAAGGGCGTGTATAAGCCTCAGACTGTTGCTAAGTCGGGGAGTCTTGACAAGGTAGAGATATCAAGATTCGGTATGGATTACCAGGTGGCAAGAAGTGCCGTTGCCAAGACACCAGATATCAGAGAAGCTAAGGTGGCTGATATTAAGGCTATGCTTTCTTCTAATAGTTACAACGTCTCTATAGAAGATGTCGCAGATAAGTTAGTAGGCAACCTGTAAAGGAAGGCGGTAAGCGGATTTGGCAAGTTTGATTGATGAACTTATAGAGGTTCTTGACGGCGAGAATAAGATCTATGAAGCCTATATAGATATTGCAAGAGAAAAGACGACTTTTATCGTTAAGAATGATCTTGAGGGGCTTTCGGATATAGTTGGTAAGGAACAGCTTATCATAGAGCATGTGAATAACCTCGATAAGAAAAGAGAAGAATTGGCTAAGGATATAGCTGATGTGCTTGCTCTTGATACTAAGAATGTTACTATTAAGGACATAGCTACAGCTATCAGAAATCAAAAAGGTGAATATGAGAGACTTACGGAAGTTTTTAAGGCTCTCAAGAAGACGCTTTCCATGGTGGAAAGAGTGAATATGACTAACAGTCAGTTGATCGCTGAGACCATGGATATGATCAACTTTGAGATTAACCTGGCACAGGCTTCAAGGATGCAGCCTATGACAGCAGATTATGGAAAGGCAGATGTTGCTGATATGAACGCAGCGAGCAAGAAGTTCGATGCTAAGCAATAGAGGGTGATTTTATGGCGAATGGATTTGGTGGATTGTATATAGGTGTATCTGGATTGCATAATTCCCAGAACGCTATCAATACTACTTCTCATAATATTACAAATGTGAACACTACAGGCTACACCAGGCAACAGGTGGTATTCAGTGATGCACCATATGATACTGTGGGAGGCAACAGTATAAATCCTATCGTCAGCGGATTAGGTGTTAACGTTCAGGAAGTGAGACGATGCAGGGACGAGTTTCTGGATGCTTCTTACAGACTTGAGATGGGAAGACTTGGCTTTTATGAGAGCCAGTACGATGTTGTCAATGAGGTTGAATCACAGTTTGGTGAACTTACAGGTGTTAAGTTTCAGGAGATTATGACTAATCTCAAGTCGTCTGTTAACGAGTTAGCGCTCAGCCCTATGAATGCTGTGGCTCGTACCTCTTTAGTACAGAGTGCCGTAGCATTTGTCGACAGGGCTAAGGAGATAAGAAAGTCTTTGTCGGAATATCAGCAGACTCTTAATACGAACATAGAGAATATGGTTGCTGATATCAACGATTATGCGAAGAAGATCAATGCTCTCAACAAAGAGATTCTCAAGATAGAAAACGGCGGCGAGCATGCGAATGATCTTCGCGACCAGCGAGATGAACTTCTCGATTCTCTTGGCTCTCTTGCAAAGATTACTTACAGCGAGCAAAGAGATGGAACGGTAGAAGTTCTGCTAGAAGGCAATACTCTTGTTTCTACGGGCATGAGCTTTGATATAGTCTTAAGCCCTATTGAGGGTACGAACCTTACAAAGCCTGTGTGGGAGATATCGGGACAGGATGTATTTGAGATACGTAACGATATCGCTACCGGTAAGAACAACGATATAGGAAAGCTTAAGGGACTCTTGCTTGCGAGAGGCGAAGGTCTTCCGACTTATGAAGATATACAGGGCGATAGTGATAAGGAATATCTTGAGAGAGTTATCAACAAGTCAATCCTTATGAAAACTGTAGCTAACTTTGATAAACTTGTAAATACTCTTGTTGAGGATATAAACAATGTCCTTTGTCCTGAAAAAGAGATGACTGTTACTCTGGAGGATGGTACTACTGTTACCGGTTCTTTCCTCGATATGGACAAGACCTCTTATGGTATGGATCAGGACAAGACGGTTGGTGAAGAACTCTTTAAGAGGACCTCAACAGACAGATATAAAAAGGTTACCGGCGCTGATGGCAATACCTATTATATGCGCAACAACACTAATGTGTTTGGTAACGAGTCCAAGTACACCATAGCAAATCTCGAAGTTAATCAGGTTGTGCTTGATGATGTAGGTAAGATACCTCTCACAAGTAAGACTGGTGAAGAGGAATTCACCAAGACTGAAGAGCTTCTTGATCTGTGGGGAACGGATAAGCTTATATTCGATCCTTCGACTTATGCGAAGGAGAATTATGAAACTTTCTACAACAGTGTTATATATGATCTGGCTCTTACAGGCGAACTCATGAAGGATATGACGGCCGGAGAAAAGAGCATGACAGAAGGACTTGACAGCCGAAGGCAGGAGGTTGCTGGAGTCTCTTCAGACGAGGAACTTACGAATCTCATAAGATTCCAGAACGCTTACAATGCTTCTTCGAGATATATAACCGCAGTCAATGAGATGCTTGAACAGCTTATGAATAAGCTGGGCGGCTGACAGTAATGGAGGGATGACAGATGGCATCAACTTTCTTTGGATTAAATATAGCATATTCGGGTTTGCAGACTTATCAGACCGCAGTCAATGCCACCGCGCATAACATCTCCAATGTCAAGACGGAAGGCTATTCGAGACAGCAGGTGGATATCAAGGCGGGAGATGCTCTTAGAGTATACAGCTCCTATGGCTGCGTTGGACAGGGCGTTAACGCAGTATCTATAGAGCGTGTAAGGGATACTTACTATGATGAGAAGTACCGCAACAATCAGTCAAGACTTGGTGAGTATGAAGTTAAGGATAACTATATGACTCAGATGGAGGATTATCTCAATGAGTTTTCTATAGATGGCTTTACTACTGAGTATGATAGTTTCTTTGCCGCAGTAGATGAGCTTCAGAAGGATCCTACTGATGATACAAGGAAGAACAGAGTTATATCATCGCTTAGGAGTATGAGTGAGTACTTCAACGAGCTTACTCTTGACTTCAAGAACCTTCAGATAGGCGTCAATCAGGAGATCAAGAACAAGGTTGAACAGATCAATACGATTGCTGAGAACATCGCAACTCTCAACAAGCAGATCAACGTCATCGAGGTTCACGGTTCTCGTGCGAATGACCTTCGTGATTCCAGAGATGCGCTTATCGACAAGCTGTCTAAGATAGTTAATATAGATGTGGATGAGAGAGAACTTGGCAACGGCGCGACTACATTTGACGTGAGAATCAATGGTCAGGAGCTTGTAGATACTTACAACTTCAACCGCCTTGCGGTTATAGGCCGCGATGATAAGAGAAATGTTTCGGATGCCGAGAGCCTCTATGAGGTAGAGTGGGAGAACGGTGTAACCTTCAACGAATACCTGGATTCCCTCGGCGGTGAATTAAGGGCACTCATCGATATAAGAGACGGTAACAACGACACTCTTGAGGTAGAGCCTGCAAAGACTGTAAGCACCGAGACGACTTTTAATTCTGACTATAAGGGTATACCTTACTATCAGACGAGACTTAACAAATTTGCTACTGTGTTTGCCGATTATGTTAATGATCTGTTTTCTAAGGGCGTTAACAAAGAAGGTGAAAATCCTGGGGATATCTTCACTGTTAAGTATAGCGATTCTCCTATGAGCGCAGCTAATCTTGCTATCAATGATTATTATGTTGAGCATGCAGATAAGCTTCCTACTAAGTATCCGGGAAGCGATAATTCGAATCAGGCGTTCCTTGATGATATCATGAGTCTTCGTGAGAGTCCTATAGACGGCTTCAGCGGTACTACTGCAAGATATTATCTTGAGAGTATCGTATCAGAAGTTTCGGTTGATACTAACAAGGCGAAGTCCTTTAATTCTAACTTCAAGACTATATCAGAGACGGTTCAGAATCAGAGACTTTCGGTTATGGGCACGGACGAAGATGAAGAGGCTATGGATCTTATGAAGTTCCAGCAGGCATACAATCTTGCCGGTCATGTGATGAGTATCCTGAATCAGATGTATAATAAGCTTATCAACGAGATGGGCGTATGATAAAGGAGTGAGACATTATGCGTATTACCAACAATATGATGATCAATAATTCGTTGGCGAATCTGTCTACGAACAAAACGAGAATGAGCAAACTGGATACACAGTTAGCGACCTATAAGAAGATCAGCCGTCCTTCGGATGACCCTATCATAGCTATACGTGCGCTCAGATTCAGAACATCCCTTGGAGATGTAACTCGTTATATAGAGAAGAATATACCGGATGCCGAGCAGTGGATGTCTATAACTGAAGCGGCTCTTTCAAAGGCCAATGATATGTTTACAGATATTCTTGGTTACTGTACGCAGGGTGCCAACGATACTTTCGAGACCGACAACAGAAAGTCGATTGCCAACAGCTTGCAGGAGCTTAAGGGTGCTATATATGATCAGGGTAATGTTGATTATGCCGGAAGATATATATTCTCTGGTTACAAGACAGAATCAACTTTGACATTCACAGACCAGAAGATAGCCGATGAGAAGTCTTATACTATCACTGAGCCTGTTAATATGCAGGAAGTGTATTCAAAGACAACATTTACCAATTCTGTTGATCCTGATAATGTGGCTTTTATAAGTAACAGCAATATGCCGGAGGCTAATCAAGTCAACGTATATAAGCTTGCTTACAGCGGACTTGATGATATGTCTGAGCTTGCAATCAGCTACAAGGATGCGTCTGATGATACCGAGAAGACTATGGCTGTAACACAGGTGGATTCGTCTGATCCGGATGCTTATATAGCAGGAGATGATGAGGTTAAGCTCATAAAGGATACTGGTGAACTTGTATTTGGTGCTAAGGCTTATGATTCGCTTTACTGGGCGAAGGATATGTCGATAACCTATGACAAGACGGGATTCAATAAGGGCGAAATAAAACCCGAACATTACTTTACATGTATTGACAAAACGGGTCCTGATGATATAGAATATATAAAAGAGAGTAATGGTCAGGATATAACTTATAACATAAGTTACAGTCAGAAGATTAAGGTCAATACCGAAGCCAGTGATGCTTTTAGTTACCGCATAGGTACAGATATCGACCTCATGAGCGATGCGCTTAGTCAGCTCGATTCCATAGAGAATAAGCTTGCTAAGCTTAAGCGTATGAAGGATGATATAAGATATAAGGACGAAAGCAATCAGAAGGCCATAGATTCCATGATAGAGGGCGCTACTAAGGAGAAGGATATACAGCGTACATATGTCAGGGAGTTATTCGACTCAAGTATAACTAAGTTCCAGAATCATCAGAGTGATCTTAACTTTGAGATATCGGATATAGGTACAAGAGGTATAAGGCTTGATCTTGTAAAGCAGCGTCTTGTGGAGCAGCAGGCGAATATCAAGGATCTTAAATCCGAGAACGAGGATATAGATCTTGAGGAAGCAGCGATCGATTATAAGTCTTCGAATCTGATTTATAATGCGTCTTTGCAGTCTGCATCAAAAGTGGTAAGGCAGTCATTACTTGACTTCTTATAAATAATAATGTATTGGGAACGGGGGTTCCTGGATAAGGAGGACAACATGAAGATTAACACAAAGAATTTTGGCGAGATCGAGATCGATGACAGCAAGGTAATTGAATTTCCTAACGGCATCATAGGTTTCGATGATCTTAAGAAATTCGCAATCATCTATGATTCCGAGAAGGAAGATACACAGGGTATCATGTGGCTTCAGTCGCTGGATGAAGAAGGCTTTGCTATGCCGGTTGTTAATCCGCTTTTCGTAACTGACAATTACGATCCTAAGGTAGAAGAAGATCTTATCAAGGGTATAGGCGATTTTTCTGATGAAGATCTTATTGTATTCTGTACTGTTTCAGTACCTATAGACATTAAGAATCTCTCAGTAAATCTTAAGGCACCGATCCTCATCAATACGGCAACTAAGAAGGGTATTCAGGTTATTGTCGAGAATGAGGAATATGAAGTTAAGCATGGCATATATGATTATCTTCAGTCTAAGAAGGGCAAGTAATACGCATATGATAATCAAGAGCCTGTGTCCCCTGGCACAGGCTCGTTTTGATAAAAGATAGTGAGGTGTGATATGTTAGCATTAACAAGAAAAAAGAATGAGACTATTATTATTGACAACAAGATAGAGATAACGATACTCGATATAAAAGGTGAGCAGATAAAGATCGGTGTTAAGGCACCAAGTGATGTTGCTGTATATAGAAAAGAAATCTATTCGGATGTAAAGGAAGCCAACGCTGAAGCATCTACAGCAGATGCTAAGGCTAAGATTGCTGATATTAATTCTTTGATTTCGAAGTAACAGGGGTTAATATCTTAAGGCGACTTACCGATATATAAGATAGAGATAAGATGAAGTGGCAGAGTGCCTCTTCAGATAGTTTGTTTTTATTCACACGGAGGTGATAATTATGGCAATGGAAGGCGTTAAGAGTGCGATGAGCCAGACGATGGGTGCACAGTACCAGGCTCCTCAATCTAATACGACGAGTACGACTAAGCAGGATGCTGCGGACGTTGCCGCTATGGAAGTTCAACCTATTAACAGGATGTCAAGTAGTTCCAAGGCTGATCCATATGGCAAGGATGAGCAGAATCCTCAGGAGAAGGAACCGACAGATGCTACGATTAAGCAGGCTATTAAGGATATAAACCGTAAGCTTGATAAGACTGTGGCTGAATTCGGTTATCATGAGGAAACTCATCGTATAACAATTAAGCTTAAGGACAAAGAAACTGACAAAGTAGTTAAGGAAATCCCTGCTGACAAGACACTTGATATGCTTGCTAAGATGTGGGAGATGGCCGGTATACTGGTAGACGAGAAGAGATAATACTTAATAGACATGGAGGTCGAATATGGGAATTAAATTATCAGGTATGATATCGGGTCTGGATACCGACTCCCTTGTTAAGGAGCTTATGTCAGCTTATTCTACCAAGAAGGATAAGCTGGTTAAGAGCAAGATCAAACAAGAATGGAAGATGGACGCTTGGAAAGATATGAATAAGAGTATTCATACTTTCTATACCAAGAGCCTTTCGAGCATGCGTTTGTCTGGTACTTACAATGCCAAGAAGGTTACTGTAAGTGATTCTAAAGTGGCCACTGTAAGTGGTTCTACGAATGCTGTTAACGGTACACAGACACTTAGAGTTACAAAACTTGCAAAATCAGGTTACCTTACCGGCGGAAAGATATCTGCTGAGGACGGAAGTAAGCTGACTGAGAGCAGCAAGCTTTCATCTATCAAGGGTATGTCTGATCTTGTGGGATCCAAGATTAATATTAACGGCACGGATATTACTGTCACTGAAGACATGAATATCGGCCAGTTTGTAAAAGAGATGAAGTCTGCCGGTGTAGGCGCTAGCTTTGATGCAGCGAATCAGAGGTTCTTTGTGAATGCAAAAGCAAGCGGTGCAGATGCTGATTTTACCATAACAGGTGGTAATAGCAGTGGTGTAGAGGCACTTAAGGCTATGGGACTTTTTACAGTCAATGATAAGGATAAGGCTGAATATAAGAAGCTGGCCGCTCTTGATGGCAATCCTGATGGTGCTTTGACTGCTTATATCGATGATATAGCAGGTAAGAAGTATTATACTGTAGAGTCTTATACCGAGAAGCTTAACAAAGAGAACGAAAGCGCTTCCGCTGCCAACGAGAATCTTACAAAGTCCATCGAGGCTAATGAGAAGGAAATCGAAAGACTCACCGAGCAGAGGGCGAATGATACACTGACTGAAGAGGATAGGACTGCGATTGATGAGCAGATTGCCAAGCTTAACAAAGCTATCGATAATAGTCGCGCGACTATAGCAGAGAACGAGACTAAGATATCGGATAATACTGCGCTTCTTAACGATCCTGATGCTTTGTCAGCTAAGGTTAATGAAGAGAATGCTAAGATCCGTCAGGATGTTGAGGATGATATAACAGGCAAGATTGCTGCCGCTAAGGTTGCGCTTGCTGAGACTGCAAGTACTGATACTTCAGGTACTCAGGCTGTCAGAATCAATGGCTCTGACGCTGAGATATGGCTCAATGGTGCCAAGTATGAAGGCAAGAGCAATACATTTTCAATCAACGGTCTCACTATATCTGCTCAGCAGGTAACTGGTGATGAGAAAGTTACTATAACGACCGATACCGATGTTGATGGTGTATATAAGCAGATCAAGAGCTTCCTCACTGAATATAACAAGCTTGTCAATTCGATGGATGCTTCTTACAATGCTGCTTCTGCTGGAGATTATGAGCCTCTTACAGATGAAGAGAAGGAAGCTTTATCTGACGGCGAAGTTGAGAAGTGGGAGAAGAAGGTTAAGGATGCTCTCCTTAGAAGAGATTCTACTCTCGGCAATGTTGCAACTGCTATGAAGAGCGCTATGGCTCAGACCTTTGAGGTTGGCGGCGTTAAGATGAATCTTGCAAGCTTCGGCATCAAGACTCTTGGCTACTTCAATGCGGCTGAGAATGAGAAGGGCGCTTATCATATCGATGGTGATGTCGATGATGATGCTACATCAGGCAATGCTGATAAGCTCAAAGCTATGATAGCAAGTGACCCAGAGAAGACTATTGAATTCTTCCAGAAGCTTACCACTAATCTGTATGATACACTTACAGATAAGATGAAGGGCTCAACTATGAGCAGTGCTTATACTGTATATAACGATAAGCAGATGAAGAAAGATTATGATTCTTATACTAAGAAGATAACCGATATGGAAGAATACTTAAGTAAGACTGAGGAAACCTGGTATAAGAAGTTCGCCAAGATGGAGAGTGCGATGTCTAAGCTGCAGTCACAGCAGGCTAATTTCGCTTCTATGCTTGGTATGTAATGATCGATTTACAACATCCCCTGGCAGTACATCTTAAGTGCTGCCGGGGATGAGATGTGTAATAAATTACAACACGCGGAGGATATATGTATAATAAGAATGGATATGCGCAATATGCGAATAATAAGATTGCTACGGCATCACCTGCCGAGTTGACCCTTATGCTTTATGAGGGCGCTATCAAGTTTTGTAATATTGCGATCACAGCGATAGATGAGCATGATATTGCGAAGGCTAATAATAATATTATCAAGGCGGAGCGAATCATCGAAGAATTCAGAGCTACACTTAATTTCAAATATCCTGTGGCGAAAGATTTTGATGAAGTATATAAGTATGTATACGCAAGACTTGTTGAAGCCAATATCACTAAGGATAAGGAAATCTTAGAGGAGTGTCTTAAGCATCTTAGAACCATGAGAGATACATGGAAGGAAGTTATGAGACTGGCTAAGAATCCGGAGCCTTCTGAGCAAACAGAGGAATGATCTTAGGAGGTGTATCCTATGGATGATATGACTAATTATATAGATATACTTGATGAGAGTCTCGATAAGAAGATTGCTATACTTGAGGAGATTATGGTGATCAGTGAGAAGCAGAAGAAACTTCTTAACGCACCTGATCTTGATATAGAACAGTATGATGCGTATGTCGAGCAGAAGGACAGGTTTGCCGATGATATAGAACTTCTTGACAATGGTTTTGAGAAGGTATATGATAAGGTCGGTCAGGCTCTTAAGGATAATAAGAGCTTATATGCAGAGAAGATCAAGAGTCTTCAGGCGAAGGTCAGTCGTGTTACAGAGTTGGTATCTGGTATTCAGGCAGAAGAAAAAAGGATGTTCGAGGCAGTTAAGGGAAGTCTTAACAAAAAAAGAAGTGAAGTCGGGCAGGCCAGAAAGACTAGTAACATGGCTGCTAATTATTACAAGGTCATGAGCAAAGTAAGCACTGACCCACAGTTTATGGATAAACACAACTGATTGCATGGGGGATTTGCCATAATATACGGCAGTCTCCCATTGGTGCGTTAAAAAAAGGAGGAAAAGGATGTTAGGTATCATCTGTGCGATGGATGAAGAGATGAAGGATATCAAAGAGCACATGATCCTTGAGAGCGAGAAGGCTGTAGCAGGCATGTTTTTTTTATGTGGTACTATAGAGGGTAAGGAGTGCTGCCTGTGCAGAAGCGGTATAGGTAAGGTCAATGCTGCAATCTGTGCACAGATCATGATAGATCGCTTTGGCGTGGATAAGATCATCAACACTGGTATTGCAGGCGGACTTGATCCTTCTATACATGTGGGAGATATGGTCATATCTTCAGATGTTCTTCATCATGATATGGATACAACTGCATTTGGTTATCCTTATGGACAGGTTCCTCGTATGGATGTGTTTTCTTTTGAGGCTGACAGGGAGCTTATAGATGTGGCTAAGAGTGTAATAGAAGAGGCTTGCCGTGATCATAAGACTTTTGTTGGAAGGATAGTGAGCGGCGATCAGTTTGTCGCTGATAAGGCAAAGAAGAACTTTATTAGAGAGAACTTCGATGCTCTGTGTACAGAGATGGAGGGTGCTGCTATTGGTCACTGTGCCTATGTGAACGGCGTGCCATATGTAGTTATAAGGGCTATCTCGGACAATGCTGATGACAGCGCAGGGATGGATTACAATACATTTGAAAAGATGGCTATAGAGCGTCTTGTGGATGTTATAGTTAAGATGGTAGTCAGGTTATGAAAAGTAAGAAGTGTATAGCATGGGTTGTGTATTCGATCCTGCTTGTTGTGATAGCGGTAGTTCTTGTGCTTGTTGTCAGAGACAATGGTATATATCCTTCGGGCGATGATACTTTCTATCACATATACAGGGGCGAATATGTATACAAATCCATAAAGAGTGGAGATTTTTTCCCTAAGCTTGACAAGAACTGGTACAACGGCGTGGAACTTATGAGGTTCTGGCCGCCGATGTGTGCTTATGTGATGGCATTTCTCGATATGCTCTGCGGTGGGGATATATATGCTGGTTATCTTGCTTATATTGTGGTAACATATATCCTTTCGGCGCTTTCTTTTGCTTTTATCGGTAAAAGGATAGGAAGACCATATCTTGGTATGATATTTGGCATAGTGTGGTACTTTATGCCGAATAATCTCTATGCTCTCTTTGCTGAGGGTAATCTTCCGAGAGTATTCTCCATGATCATATTGCCGCTTTTTATATATCATATATATGATTTTCAGGAGAGAAAAAGGGCACTTAGCCTCATGCATATCGCTGTGAGCTTCTTTTTCCTGTGTATGTGTCACTTGGGCTACGCGGGCATGATCATAGTGTCGGTGCTTATTTATCTTATTGTGTATGGTATAGTTAATCGTAAGCAGTTTGTTATATCTGTTAAGATCATACTTTCGATACTTCTTGGTTTTATGATGGCTGGATTCTATGTCATACCGTCTCTTACAAATGCTGCGTCTACCGATAGCTTTGACAAGAGTGATGCTTTCTTTCAGAGTGCTTTTGTGAGCCTTAATCCGGTTGGAAGAGTGAATGGCGTTGCGGCATTCTACTTTGGTCTGGCAGCTTTTTTGATAATACTTATCGGCACTGTCGGAAGTTATGGTAGAAGTATTCCGGGTTTTTTGACGGCTCTCATCATATTCTTTCTCACGACCAAGACAGGGCAGCTGGTTGTTAAGATATTGCCTGGGCATGAGATGCTTTGGATGTTAAGATTCATCTCGATTGCACTGTGCTTCATGTTTATGAGTCTCATGTATTGGGATAAGCTGAAGAAGAAGGTTATGGCGGTTTTGATCGCTTTGCTTGTTATAGACATCATACCGTCTTATAAGTATATAGTCGGTGAGAAAACTAAGGTTAAGCCTGAAAAGAGACTTGAGAGCATAGCGAAGAATTCGCTTCTTGATAAGGCAAAAGAGATATGTGATCAGAGAATAGCTCTTCTTGACCTGTCTACGCTTGATGCGACTGGCGCATATATGACTGCTTCTTATGGTGACAGTGATATGAGTGCGTTTGGTGCTGGCTGGGAGGCTGCGGTTACTTCTGACAACATAGTCATGCTTAACCGTGCTGTTGAGGAAGGGTACTTTCCTTATATCTTCGACAGAGCTCTTGATCTAGGCTGTGATACTGTGCTTATCAGGATGGACAGGATAAAGCTTAAGCACTTTAGTCTGGGTGTTATGGAGGAGACTGCTACCGCACAAGGCTATGAGCTTGTTGCGTCTAACAGCTTATACAGATTGTATCATAGAGAAACAGGCTATAAGTACTTTGGCAATGTCACTGAGTATACTGGTATAGGTATCGGCAAGGATGCTAGAACCATCTCTCTTGCTTATCCGGATGTTATGGAGACTTCGGATCCTAATATCAATCACTATACTGTAAGCGAACTTTCTAAGTATAAGGTTGTATATCTTGCTAACTTTGAATACGATGACAGAAAGCTTGCGGAGACTCATATCAAGAATCTTGCTGATGCGGGAATTAGAGTGGTAATACTCGCAGACCGTATTCCTGAAGATAAGACACAGCGTATCAATACATTTCTCGGAGTCAGTGCGCAGAGAATCGAATTCGAGAACGGCTATCCTCTTTTGAATGTTCGTAATTATGGATGGCTTGATCTTGATCTCTTCCCTAATGGGTACGCGAAGTGGAATACTTATTATCTGAACGGTCTTGACGATGTGTATGGAACATTTGTCGATAATGATCTGGAGCTTGCTTTTTATGGAACTAAGTACAACGATAATATAGTATTTTTGGCGCTTAATCTGCCTTATTACTTCTCTTTGACAAGGGACCGTAACGCAGAGAGAATTATAGCTGATTTCCTTACGATACCTGCAGAAGAACTTCCAAACAGAAAGATAGTTCCTCTTGATATCGACTTCGAAAAGGACAAAATAATCATACGAAGTGATAGTGATGAGGTTAATACAACGCTCAGTTATCACGATATATATAGTGGAAGGGTTTATGAGAGTAATAATCTGACTTATGTCAATACAGGCGAGACTGTGATAAGACTCACGACTGTTAAGCCATATCTTAGTTACGGTATGACTCTTGCGGGAATCGTACTCTTAGCTTGTTATGTGTATGTTAATCTCAAGTACCAAAGGAAGATAGATGAAAGCAATCACTAAGTATTATGTGGGTTATTCCATAGAGATAAGTCACAGTGTTGACAACGTAAGAGAGCATGCTCATGAGCACTCTGTTGAAGTCAATATGGTGATAAGTATAGGCGGTAAGATGGCCACTAACTGGATAGAGGGAATAGATGCTCTTATAAGGAAGGAAGTCATGTTCTATGACGAGGCCTATCTTAACGAGCATGAAGAATTCGGAGGCAATGCGACTATAGAAAATCTTGCGGAGGTTCTCTATGAAAGAATCGTGCGGCTTCTTGAACCAAAAGGTGTTATACTGCACAGACTATCCATAGGCGAGACGCCACTTAGGCAGTATATCATAACGGATAGAACATAGGAGGGCAATATGAAAAAGAATATATGTTATATATGTATATGGCTGTGCCTTGGGTTTATGTCAGTATTAGGCATGACAACAAACGTATTGGCCGATGATGATGTGGTTAAGGAAATAGTGGCTACGGATAATGGTGACACTATCACTGTTGTTCTTGTCAGCAGACATGCTAATCCATGGGATTACCCGATGAGCGGTCAGAAGCTTACGATTGGCGGTAAGGATATACAGTTTACATGGGGCATGAGCGAAATCAAGGATAATTATTATGCTGATATTCCGGGTGCTTCTATAAGCAGTATCGAGGGCAATGATGTACTTGTGTCTACGATGACTATTCCTAAGTCTTATACAGGTGATGCAACTGTAGTGGAATGCAGAGGCGTAAGCTATGAGATTAAGGCAGCATCAGAAGTTGTAGAACCATCTGAGGCTGTATACGAGGGCATAGTTATAGATGGTTCTTATGATGATTGGGCTGCAGTTTCCAAAGAAGATCTTATGGAGCCGGATGGTAAGAATTATGTCGTATCAAGTGCCATAATATATGATAAGGATGTATATATATATCTTAAGGATAGTGGCAATGAATCTGCTACTGGTGCGGGTTCGCACGGTAACGGCAAGTATTCGATAGTTACTGATCTTGGCAGAACGCTTGTGTTCCAATTAGACCGCGATGGCAACATAAATGGTGTTGACGGTGCTACATGTGCACACAACGGAACTCAGTGGGAGATTAAGATCCCTGCTGAATCACTTCCAAAGAACAACGGTACTATAAGCTTTGGATTATATCTGTGTGACCCAACATTTACCGATGTCAAGAATATGTCTAAGACAGATGAGGAGCCAGAGCATGATTTTTCTGGTATAAGCTATGATTATCTCTATGGTGACTGGGATGGCTATCCTCATTCGGAGATAGAATATGCAACTGCAGGTACAGGAAGAGATATAGCCGATGCTGAGGCGGCGATATACTTCTCAGATGATATATATGGACATGTATATACTGATATGGTGGATCATGTTATCGCTGGCGGCGGTGAGATGACTAACAATATCACCTTGAGATTCAACAACAATCCTGAGACACAGCTTTTCTTCAATCTTGTTGCGGTTGATGAGGCTGGTAATATCAACTGGTATCCTAAGCTTAAGGATCTTCCTGAAGGAACCTATGAGTTCTACATCTGCAATTCTGATGCATGGCATACATCGCCTGACATCTATACTCTGTACGGCACAGATCAGATATTCGGCAAGGCTTTCTTGACAGTATCGCCAGGTCATGATGAGATGGAGTGGGTAGTGTACTCGAAGGAAGTTAGCAAGAAATTCGGCTTTTCTGAAGAAGATATCAAGGTTGTATCTTGCAGATATGGAGAACTCGGTGATCAGTGGATCGTTACTGCGGGTGTGTCAACTGGTGGTCTTGCAGGGGCAGCGCTTTGCATGGCGGTAGCAGCGGGAGCAACTGTTATCTACCGTAAGAAGGTAAGGTTTTAGGGTATGTTTTTGACTTTTATCAAGATAGCGGCCATCCTTTTATGGATTGGGCTGCTTGGTATACTAAAAAGAGCCAAACTTAAGGGTTGGTATATGTTATCGGGAGTGCTTGGTTTCTTCATCATCTCTTTTTTGATACTTATACCGATCGCGGTCGGACCTCTGTCGAGTTTTGTGGCTGCGGCTGCGGGACTGTTTGGCAGGGTTACGAATACATTTGAGTCATACTTTAAGTATGGTATCATATTCATAAAATCTAAGGGCGATTATATCACTCTGAAGATCGATTTTGAATGCTCTGGAATAATAGAGATCCTGCTGTATATATCATGGGTTCTCTTCTTCAGTGTGTTCAACGGTTATCAGAAGATAATCATGAGTCTGTGCGGCATGGTATACATCCTTTTTGTTAATTCAGTAAGGATCATAATTATATGCGAGCTTATTCATGTGGGTGGCAATTCATGGTATAACTTTGCCCACAATATAGCAGGAAAACTGTTTTTTTACGTGTTTATAGTGCTATTTTACTTCTATGTGTTCACAAAACAGCAGATCATAAGCATGCGTCTCGGAGGCTTCAGCTATGATGTCAAAAATACTTAGTTCCTTCCTGTTCTGGAGTGCCTGGATAATCATTCCGATACTGGTCGAGATCATACCTTTTGTACGAAATGCTTTGATACTTGCGAAGAAGCGCCGCAAAAACAAGATCATACCAGATCTTGAATATTATCCGGATATAACAGTTATCATACCGGTATATAACTCGAAGGCAACTCTATACAAGTGTATAAAATCCATAAATGACAGCGATTATGATAACGAGAAGATAAGGATATTCCTCGTTAATAATATGAGTAAGGATGATAGTTTCACTGAGTATACCAAGTGTCAGAAGGAATTTCCGACACTTCATATGCAGTGGCTCAATTCGCGTCAGGGAAAGTCAAGAGCCCTTAATCTGGCTCTTTATAACAGTGCGGGCAAGTATATCATCAACATAGACAGTGATGGCCTTCTTGAGAAGAATGCTCTTAAGAATATGGTCAAGAAGTTCGAGTACGATACGACTATCGGCTGTATGACCGGCGCTATCATGATAGATGGTGAAGAGATAGAAGAGTACAAGGGCTGGTTTGACAGATTGTTCAGGAAGCTTGAGTACCTTGAGTATGCTCAGGCCTTTCTTGCGGGCAGAAGCTATGCTTCGGAACACAACGAGATCTACACTTTGTCGGGTGCTTTCTCTGCTTTTAGAAAGTCTTCACTTTGCAAGTCTTTTATGTATAACACTACTACCATAGCTGAGGATACACACATAACATTTCAGATGAGAGAGAATCTTCATCAGCAGGTTAAACTCTGCGATGATGCGATATTCATAACGGGTCCGATAGAGGATCTCGATAAGCTCTATACTCAGAGACAGCGTTGGCAAAGAGGCAGTCTTGAGGTTGCGAAGATGTTTATCGGAAACAAGTTCAGACCGACGAGGATATTTACCAATGTCAATGTGCGTACCATGGTTTATGATCATACATTCGCTTTTCCGCGTCTTATATGGTATGTGGCGATATTCTGCTTCATAGCCATGGGCTATGCGGTTGACACTATGATCATATCTATAGTTATTGTTACGGCTGTGTATATATTCATAGGTTATGCTTATTATTATTCGATCCAGAAGTTCTTAACGGAATTCCCGGATTTGAGGAAGTACTATCGAAAACAGTGGTGGGCTGTCTTACTCTTACCTCTTTTTAACTTCCTTGTGTTCTTCTTCAGAGTTCTCGGTATACTTAATAGTATCAACACAACGAGTGCATGGAAGACCATGAATCTTACGCAGGAGAGGGAGGCTTTTGTTGCGGAGAGTAAGAAGAGTCTTAGCTTTATCATGAAGCCACTGATGAGATTTAGAAAGGCAATCAATTATGAAGAATAAGATGATGGGCAAGGCTATAGCTGTGATAGCGATTGCCATCGTGATACTTTTGTGTTCTATATTCGCGCTTAACAATTATGAGAAGGGACTTCTCGATGTGTGTGCTGTATCACAGGACAATTATGTAAGGCTTGTATATAAGCAGATAGAGCTTGAAAAGGACCGTTCTGATGACGAGATCATCAACAACATACTTGGAACTCTTAATTCATCGAGCAGCAGATACTGGACTTTTGCTAAGGGCGAGTCAATCCTCTTTATCAAGGATGTATTTGAGACAGACAGGTATAAGTCTGTCACTGCCAAGAGCTACTTTGTGTCGGAAAGTGCCCAAAAGTTCCTTGCGTCTTTAAAAAGGGGAAGACTTCATCATGATATGATCGAGATGAACGGCAAGGATTATATTGCATCTGGAACTATATTCGAGTATAATGGCAATGAATACGAGCTTTGTCTTCTGACTAACAAATCTGTTTTTTTGAGTAACAATCTCTTTCTTAGCTGTAAGATAGAGCTTATCATACTTATAGTGCTTCTTGATATAGCTTTAGTTGTCGTTACACTTCACTTTATGCTTAAGAGGGAGAAGTACAAGGATAATCTCGATGACATCCTAAGGGAGAATAAGTATCTTCTCGATAAAGTGGAGAGTCTTAATCATGAGCTTGAGGTAAGAGAGATATATGATCCGAGACTGAATCAGTTCTCTGCAAGTGTCATAGATGCTTTCGAAAAGAGGCTTGTCTTAAGACCTTATGTATTCCCAATCACATATGTCAGGTTTTTGATTCTTTCGGAAAAGGGTGAAGAGCAGTTATATGATGATGTGAACTTTGTTTATAAGAAGAAGGCTCTCAAGTTTAAGGATGAGGAAAAGCAGGAGATAATCATCATGCTTCTGATGACTGAAGGGATTGGCGATGCATTTGGCGAGCTTATAAAGGCCAATACGAATGTTAAGCTTGTAAGTAGCAGATGCTACAGATCGGTGGAGGATTATGGCCAATAAGATATTTAGAGAATACAGGTTCAAGTTTTATCTGAATGCGCAGCATTTTGTGCTTATTAATGGAAAGAAGGGCAGCACTCACCCGCATACGTGGGAATTCACGCTTGATATCCTGATAAACCGCAACATCTTCGTGGAATTCGGCGAATTCGAGAAGAAGATAGAGGAGTATCTTGAGCGTTATCAGGATAAGCTCATGAATGATGTGGCGCCTTTTGATGTGGTTATTCCGACTCTTGAGAATATGTCTGATATCTTCGCGAAGGATTTTTCGGAGGAGATAAGAGAGATGGGCGCGAGACTTGTTCGACTTGAGGGCAAGGAGACGCCAACGAGAGGCTATATAGTCGATTTCACAGAAACAGATGAGTACATGAACGATATCAAGGATTTTTCGCATGATGCGGTCATCGATATAATCGATTCTGTCATAGATGCGACTTTGTAAAGGGGGATAGAGGATGTCTAATTACTTAGAAAACTTTTTGAAGTTTGACTGGATCATATTTGTTATGGCTATCGTCAATGGCGTGATATTCTTCTTCGCTTTTACGATGGCAAAGAAACTCTATGATACAGTCGCACCGAGAATATCTCTTGCTGATGATAATCCGGACCTTCTGTTGTCGGAATCCAAGTCAGCAGGAAAGTACGGCAACGTATATGAACTGTGGAAGAAGGTAGAATTCTTCTACACTCTTTTTATCAATCTCTCGAGCATATTTACGCTTCTTGGTATCCTCGGAACTGTTGTGTCGCTTCTTGGCATAGTTGAGGATATGAGCGCGATAGATGTTGAATTCTTAGGCGCCCTTACTTCAACTTTCTGGGGCATCATATTCACCATACTTTTTAAAGTCCTTGATTCGTGCATAGCTTACTATCTCGATATGGGTGAGCGTCTGATGGAGATCATACAGAACAAAGCGTATGGCAAGGCGAAAGCGACGGAGGAATCAAATTGCGAAGAAACAAAAAGCTGATCATAACCGATCTGACACCGCTTCTTGATGTGATCTTTATCCTACTCTTTATAATCCTGATGAGAAACAGAGGATTCCAGGAAAATGTGGTGGCAAAAGTTACGGATGAACTGGACAGGACTAAAGTGGAGCTTAATACTGCTAATGAGAAGATAGCAGATTATGAGACTATCTTTTCGAGTGCTGACTTTATAACGGTTTATGTTGAAAAAGGACTGAGCGGATACGATAGGACGCTTGTTGTGAGAGAGGGTGACCATTATACTAATTATCAGTATGATTGGCAGAAGTATCCTAATCTTAAGTCGGAACTGAATGAGATCTTAGAAGGCTATTGTAAGAAGAAAGAAAAGGGAAAACCTTTTTTTATAATCTTCGCTTATGACAGTGAACAGATATTCAGGAAGGATTTTGAAACTATCAAGGACACACTTATTAGTATTCAGAGCCAATACGATGACGTATATGCTCAGATCAGAGAGAAAAAGTTAGATGTAGAAGAGTAGATCATAATACCCTGCCCCGCTGTGGATACGTCAACGGTGGGGCGGAGAAGCTTTTTCAAAAAAAATTCGAAAATTTTCAAAAAAAGTGTTGACAAGGGTAGAATGATATGTTATCATAATAACAGTTGAATAAGTGAGATGAGTTTAAAGGTAAACCTAGGGAAACTTAGGGACACAAAGCCAAGGGTCTAAGGCGTAAGCTAATGACAGCCGGTTGCACTGATTATTTTTCGTGCATCCGTTTCGGATGTTTTTTTCATTACTTTAATATGCGTACTAACTAACCCATCCTTTCTTCGTACTTGAAGAATGGTATAAACACACCCCAAAAAAGATAGCTCCCGAGGCTATCTTTTTTGTTTGCAAAAAAATATGCCTGCGACATATTTTAAAAAATGTTGACAAAATAAACCCTGGGGGGTAAAATGTGTGTAGAAAAACATTAGGAGGTCTATACATGTTTTGTTCAAAGTGTGGTAAGGAAAATGCTGATGGAACAGCATATTGCAGTGGATGCGGCAATAAGCTTGAGTCCGGTAAAACCGGTGCAGTTAAGAAGGGTGCGAGTGCAAAGGAAAAGCTGCAAGCTATCGGGATGGTTGTTGGTGTAATTGTATTAATTTTCTTTGTGGTATGGATTTTGGAGGAATTCAAAGACAATAATGGTAAATCGGAAAAGACAAGTACCGAGAAGAATGATGGTAGGGGTGCTAAGACGCTTGATGAAGCTGTACAGCAACTTATGAAAGCAGTTAAAGATGGTGATGAGGATGCGATGACTTCAATAATCGATGCTTCTGTTTCGTCAGAGGAAAAAACACCTGCAAGTCGTATAGCGGATATGCGAGGTGTTCTTATGAAAGGTCTGACTCAGGATAATTATAGAAATATCGAATGGGATAAGGTGAAGATCAAAGAAAAAGGTGAGGCTGTAGATATAAAGGGACACGACTGCTGTACGGTTACTGTTACAATACCTATAAAAGGCTGGAGTAGTCTTAATGATTATACGCTTGATCTTAATTTTCACAAATCGGGAACACCTCAGGGTGAACGCTGGTTTTTATATTCGATAAAAGAGTAGCAAAAAAGGAGCTCTGAAGAAATATGATCAATAATAATGGAGGCTAAGAATGAAAAGAAAGATATCAGCTGCTGTGCTTGCGATAATGATACTTATGTCAACTGCTTCATGTGAAACGAAAAAAAGTATCAATGTAAAAAAGAGCAGTACAGAAGGTTCAAGATCACTTTCGCAGATGAAAGATAATAAGGAAATCCCTGACGGATTGTTAGAGATAATGTCGGAATCCGAGAAAAAAGTAAATGAATTTATGGAGGAATATGGAAAAACTTCAGACATTACTGATGTCTCGAATCGCTTTATTACCAGAGCCGAACTTTGTGATAAAACGTTAAAAAGTATCGAAATATTTAAAGAAAAGGCCGAAGGTTTTAAAGATCTCGGAGATGCTTGTCAGAATATGCGCGATAATTATTTTGAATTGGTATGTGGATCGCTTCGGCTAAAAAAAGAAGTATATTCTTTTATGGGTGAGTATTTTACTATCAATTATACAATGCCGGAATTAAAGGGAACATATGAAGAGTATTTCAGTAATATAGAATCATTTTATGAAGAGAGAAGGAAGGAATATGAAGGGATTAATTCTATTCCTGATTGTATAGTAACGGAGTGGGATGGCTATAAAAAATGTGATGAGGTATTAAAATATAGCATTGATAAGTATAAAGGTGCCTCTAAAAATAATGATTGGTTAAAAATTCATTCTGCAAGAAATCTGGCTGAGAGATTTAGAAAGGCTGAAGAAGTCTCCTATAATAGTTTTTTAGAAGGGCTTAAACGTCATAATCAGTTTTCAGATTATATGATTTCATATGCCACAAAGATATATGAGGAACTGGTTGAGTATAATGAGCTTGATGATGAAACAAAGAATAAATATGAGTTTAAAAATGAATCGTTCGGAAAGATAAACCTGTATTATTATAATATCGATACAATATATCCAGCTTTATATAATACATATGATGCCATATTTGTTCTCGCCGCAGGTAGTCTTGGCGGAACAAGAGATATTGTTGTTGAGGCTGAAATACCCGGCTTTACCCAGAAGTATAAACAAAGCTTTAAGATCACCACTGATTTTAAGAGAATATTGATCAAACCGCCTGTACTCAATGAAAAGGTTAAACTTGATACATCAAAGGAAGCTCAGATCGTGGTCTCTATATATGAAAAAAATGGAATTGATCTTATCAGCACTAAAACATATCCCGTTAAGATAATGAGTATTAATGATGTTGCCTGGTATGGTGATGAGTATGGTGTCTCAACAAGAGATAATATATTATGTTATCTCACGCCATATTCAGATTCAATGGATAAACTAAGAAGAAATGCTATTAATTCCATAAAGACTATTTCTTCAGGAAGATTGGAATCTGTTATCGGATATCAAGGGAACCTGCATTATTATAATACATATATACAAGCAGCCGGTGTAATGAGAGCGTTATATAATATGGGTGTACGTTATGACATGGGGTCTTTTTCGCTTGAGGCAAGTCATCAGCGGGTGAAATTCCCGGATGACGTGATCGATGATAAGTCGGGCTTATGTATAGAGACTTCGCTGACAGTTGCCAGTGCTCTTCAGGCAGCAGGAATGCATGTATTACTTGTTATGCCACCAGGACATGCTCAGGTTGCAGTCGAGGTCAGTGATAAAGGAGACGGTGTCGGAGAGTATTATCTTATAGAGACCACATCACTTGACAGTTCAAATAACAATGATTCTATATATAAGACTGCGGCTGAAGCGATATATAAGGATTCAAAAAATCTGCCGAAATCCGGTCCTATAAAATATATGACTAAGACTGAATGGTCAGAATATTTGAAAAATTGTTATGTTATAGACTGTAATGATTCCACTGTACTGGGACTTACTCCATTATATCAATAATGTTATTTGAATAGTAAATTCCATACTGAAGACTAAATTTAGTTTTAATAAGGGGCCATCACAATACTCTATTGCGACAGCCCCATTTTTTGTATTTATAACCTCATAAAGGAAGCCTTTCTGTTCTCAAAAACTGAATAATACTTAAATCCCAGGTCCTTAAGTATATCTGAAGCTTTCTCAAAGTGTGATCCTATGTCTGAAGCCTTATGTGCATCAGAGCCTACTGTGATTATCTCTCCACCAAGCTTCTTGTAGAGTGATATGATGTCTTCTGAAGGGTTAGGGTGTCCCATGCCGTAGCGGAAGCCTGCTGTATTGAGCTCGATACCTTTGCCCTTGTGGATGATTACCTTAAGGATTTCTTCTATGATGTCCATATAGTGGCTTGCGTCCTTGTGCGGCCTATCCTTTGGCACGTAGCGAAGAAGATAATCGATGTGCCCAAGTATATCGAATTCGTCAAATGCTTTGGCGCATGTAAGCATTTCCTGAAAGTAGAGTTCTATGGTTTTATCGATATCTCTGTCTATCCAGAAGCTATCATAGTAAGGGTCTTTCTTGTCGATCAGGTGAATAGAGCCTATGACCATATCAAATGGTGCTTCTTTAGTTATAAGTGTATTGCGCTTGGTCAGATGTGGCTGAAGTCCTAATTCTATACCCATGTGGATGTTGATGTCTTTCTTGTATAGGTCCTTTAACTTCTGCCAGGTATTGCTGTATGAAGGTATATCAAGAAGAAAGTCAAGACCATCCTCGGTTATGTCGTAGTCAAGATCCATGTGGTCTGTTATGCACATGGTTTTCATGCCTTTTTTGATGCAGGTTTTTATAATATTCTCAGGCTTTTCGTCGCTGTCCGATGAAAAGTGCGAGTGAAGATGTGAATCACTGATCATATATGCCTCCTCTTTTGCTGATATAATTATATAACTTTTGGCGTAAATAGCCAAGAAAAAGTTGATATTTTGGGCGGGATGATGTATACTGATATTGATAAATAGTTCACGATTAGGAACTAAGAATCCCAATATAGAATAAGAGCATGGATGCTCTTTAGAATGGAGGATATATGTATCAGAATGAATATGAGCGCTGGCTTGGTGCAAGGCTTGCTGATCCGGATTTGCTGCCAGAACTTTCCCGTATAAAGGGTAATGATGATGAGATCAAGGACCGTTTTGCGGTTTCTCTTCAGTTTGGTACCGCTGGTCTTCGAGGTGTGCTCGGAGCTGGAACCAACAGGATGAATATATATGTGGTTCGTCAGGCTACACAGGGTCTTGCTAACTGGGTTAAGACACAGGGGGGAACTCAGACTGTTGCCATAAGCTATGACAGCAGAATCAAGAGTGATGTATTCGCTAAGGAGGCTGCTGGCGTACTTGCAGCGAATGGAATCAAGGTTCGTATCTACGATATGCTCATGCCTGTCCCTGCGCTTTCTTTTGCTACCAGGTACTATAAGTGTAACGCTGGTATCATGATCACTGCATCGCACAATCCTGCTAAGTACAACGGCTACAAGGCTTATGGACCTGATGGATGTCAGATGACTGATGATGCGGCTGCGATAGTATATGATGAGATCCAGAAGACTGATGTATTAACTGGTGCTAAGTATATGTCTTTTGCTAAGGGCGTAGAGGAAGGTCTCATCCGCTTTGTCGGTGATGATTGCAAGGATGCGCTCTATGAAGCTATTGAGAGCAGACAGGTAAGACCGGGTCTTTGCAAGGATGCAGGACTTAAGCTTGTGTACAGCCCACTTAATGGTTCTGGTCTTACACCTGTTACCAGAGTTCTCAACGATATAGGTATAACAGATATAACTATAGTTCCTGAGCAGGAATATCCTAATGGTTACTTCACTACATGTTCATATCCTAACCCTGAGATATATGCAGCACTTGAGCTTGGACTTAAGCTTGCTAAGGAGTGCGAGGCTGATCTTATGCTGGCAACTGACCCTGATGCAGACAGAGTAGGTATAGCTATGAGATGCCCTGATGGTTCTTATGAGCTTGTAAGCGGTAACGAGATGGGCGTACTCCTCCTTGATTATATCTGCGCCGGCAGAATAGAGAAGGGCACTATGCCTAAGAACCCGGTTGCTGTTAAGTCGCTTGTGTCTACACCTCTTGCTGATGCAGTTGCTGCTCACTATGGCGTTGAGATGCGCAATGTATTGACTGGATTTAAGTGGATTGGCGATCAGATAGCTGGTCTTGAGGCTGCAGGTGAAGTTGACAGATTCATCTTTGGTTTTGAGGAGTCTTATGGTTATCTTGCCGGACCATATGTAAGAGATAAGGACGCTGTTATAGGCTCTATGCTCATATGTGAGATGGCTGCTTACTATAGAAGTATCGGAAGCTCTATCAAAGAGAGACTTGAAGAGATATATGCAGAATACGGAAGATACCTCAATAAGGTTGATTCCTTCGAATTCCCTGGTCTTACTGGTATGGATAAGATGGCAAGTATCATGCAGGGCTTAAGAGATAATCCGCCAACTGAATTCGCAGGACATAAGGTTGAAAGTGTAACTGATTACAAGAAGCCTGAAGAGACAGGTCTTCCAGCGGCTAATGTGCTTATATATAAGCTTGAAGGTGGTGCTACAGTTGTTGTCAGACCATCGGGTACAGAACCTAAGATCAAGACATATTTCACAACTCTTGGCAAGAATCTTGAAGAGGCTACAGCACAGAAGGATGAACTTGCAGAGAGTATTAAGCCTATATTAGCATAAATGCTTTGTTTTCAGAGGTTTAAGCGAGGTAGATACATTTTTGAAAAATAGTACTTGAAATTTGGGATGAAACCTAGTATCATAGTTATGAATTACTTTATCTTTTTAAGGAGGAAATTATAATGTCAGTTAAAGTTGCGATTAATGGTTTTGGACGTATTGGAC
>DOVJ01000141.1 GCA_003520145.1 Eubacterium sp. | reverse complement strand
GTCCTAGTGATATTTTTTTACAGCCACTTTTCTTATTTCTAACTTTCGCCAGCCACAAAAAGAATAAAATAATAATCATCAGGACGATTCGCGAGATTTCGTCATCTTTTTGCAAGTTCGCTGCAAGTGCGGGCGAACTGTTTGAGCCGCGATAGCGGCGAGTTTTCGCGGAGCACTTGCTAATAGGCGACTTGCAAAAAGATAGAAATCGACACGTGTCCTGGTGATTATTATTTTACATATCACTCTTCTTCTTCGTCATCGTCATAATACTCTTGATCCTTAAAGCCTACAAAGTACGCATAGCATACCCCAAAGCCTATAAAGAAGCATACGACACAAAGAAGAAACGAAACCCACATAGGGAAGCCAGAGCCACTCTTGTTATTATCTTCTGAAGATATAACCATAGCTGAATCTGTGCTTTTTTTAGATGTCTCTTTTGTTGCTGCTGATGTAGTTTCTTTTTCTCCACCTTCGCGATTTACAAGAATCGTGTATGTCTTGGTCATACCACTTGTAGAAGTAACAACTATCTTAACAACATTCTCACCATATCCAAGGGAACTAGCCCCTGATACTCTGTAAGACATATCACTATCACAGGTTGCCTTTACATCTATAGAAGTCACAGTACTCTTAACGTTGAGCTTATATGTAGTAACATCTTCATCAAATGCAGGCGAAAGTGTATAGCCCGTTACCTTAAGACTGTCAAGATGAGGATCTGCTCCATTGCCGTAATTAGCAGGAAGTGTGGTTTCTGTTTTTTCAGTCTTGGATATGATTATCGAATCATTATCCCTGAATATCTCACCGGTTCCGAGAGTAACCACTGCCGATACAGCTATCTGACTGACATCTACATCCTCATCAACATCATACTCAACAGTTACTCTTCTTGACTCTGCAGTAGAAGCCGCAACTGTTATGGACTTTCCATCAGTAGTCTTTCCACCTGATACTGTAGCATATGTAAGATACTTTGTTGAATCGAACGAAAGTGATATAGTAGCCCCCTTAGGAAGCTCGCCAATTATCGTAACAGTTACAGGAACCGTATTACCCGGAACTCCGTCTCCGGCAAGAAGACTGATAGAATTAGCAGCCTTTGCGCTTGTCTTCTCGGCGGTAGTTTTCTCTGTAGACTTGGCTGTCTTCTCTGTAGACTTGGAAGAAGAAGTCGACTCAGCTTCAGTGGTCTTCTCTGCTTTAGAAGAGGTTTCCTTCTCTGAAGTTGTCTCAGAAGAAGTTCCCTTCTTAGTTTCCTCAGTTGAACTTTCTTTTTCAGAAACAGTTTCCACAGCCATAGCAGATACTCTATTGCCTAACAGTGACAGCGCTAAGATGGCCATAAAGAGTCCACAGGCTATCGCTCTTATGAATACATTTTTTTCTTTATATCTCATTATAATTACCTTTATTCTTCAGGCATATCCCAATTATGATATACTTCCTGAACATCATCTTCATCATCAAGAAGATCAAGTATTCTATTCATCTTCTTGATATCATCCTCAGATGTAAGACTTACATAAGTCTGTGGAATCATAGTAACTTCAGCAGATACATAAGATATCTTCTTTTCTTCAAGAGCATCTCTTACTGCACCAAGATCATCAGGTGCACATACGATTTCGAAAGAGTCATCCTCTTCACTTATATCCTCTGCTCCTGCATCTATTATGATCTCTGTAAGCTCATCTGCGTCAACATCTACTTCTTCCTTATCAAGGATGATCTGACCCTTCTTATCAAACATGAAAGATACACAGCCTGGTGTGCCAACATTGCCGCCGCCCTTAGTAAAAGCGTTACGTATATTAGCAGCTGCTCTGTTACGATTATCCGTAAGAGCCTCAACTATGATAGCTGTACCGTTAGGTCCATATCCTTCATAAGTGATCTCCTCGTAGTTAACATTCTGGCCATCGCCTGCAGCCTTCTTGATACTTCTATCGATGTTGTCATTTGGCATGTTATTAGCCTTAGCCTTAGCGATAACATCACGAAGCTTGCTGTTGTTGGCAGGATCCGGACCGCCCTCCTTAACTGCAACCATAAGTTCCTTACCAATCTTGGTGAAGATCTTACCCTTAGCAGCGTCGTTCTTCTCCTTCTTATGCTTGATATTCGCAAATTTTGAATGTCCTGACATATAATATTCCTTTACTTAATGTTCTCTTTGATCTTAGCGATGATCTCTGCATATTCCGCATCGCTAAGGAATGTTCTCTTAGGGTTCATCTCGAAAGTACCGCCCCACTCGAACTCATCCTTATACTTAGGAGTGAGATGAAAGTGAAGATGATGACCTGTATCACCATAAGCGCCATAGTTAACCTTATCAGGGTTGAAAGCAGCCATGATAGCTCTTGATACTCTAGCTACATCCTCGATATAAGCAGCTCTTTCCTCTGCAGTAAGCTCATTCATATCGCCTACATGCTTCTTATGAGCAACTATACATCTACCCTTGTGGCTCTGCTCCTTAAAAAGATATACCTTAGAAGTCTCAAGCTCACAGATCTTGATTCCAAATGCAGCTACAAGCTCGCCTTCCATACAATAAGCACAATTATTATCCATGATCAACAATCCTTTCAATCAAATACCTGCTCAGCATCCTTGATACTGAAGCTTATTCTGCCCATCTTATCCTTGCCAAGGCACTTAACTCTTACTCTGTCTCCAAGTGTAAGAACATCCTCAACATGCTCGATTCTCTCCTTAGCAATCTTAGAGATATGAACCATACCATCCTTGCCAGGTGCGAATTCAACAAATGCGCCGAATTCCTTGATGCTTACGACCTTACCTTCATAGTATGCGCCCTCTTCAAAATCAGATGCGATAGTCTCTACATACTTCTTAGCAAGTGCCATACCTTCTGGCTCTACGCCACAGATAGATACTGCACCGTCATCTGTGATATCGATCTTAACGCCTGTCTCTGCGATGATCGCGTTGATAGTCTTACCTCTCTGACCTACAACCTCACCGATCTTCTCTGGATCGATCTTGATCTGGATTATCTTAGGCGCATAGAGACTTACCTCTGGTCTTGGAGCAGGTATAGTCTTCTCGATAACTTCTGTAAGGATATATTCACGAGCAGCCTTAGTCTTCTCAAAAGCTTCCTTAACAATAGCTGGTGTAAGACCATGAATCTTGATATCCATCTGTATAGCTGTGATACCATCATGAGTACCAGCTACCTTGAAGTCCATATCTCCGAAGAAGTCCTCTAAGCCCTGAATATCTGTAAGTACGATATAATCATCATCTGTATCACCTGTTACAAGACCACATGAGATACCTGCTACAGGCTTGCTGATAGGTACACCGGCTGCCATAAGCGACATAGTAGAAGCACATACTGAAGCCTGTGATGTAGAACCATTAGACTCGAAAGTCTCTGATACAGTTCTGATAGCATATGGGAACTCTTCCTCTGATGGAAGTACAGGTACAAGTGCCCTCTCAGCAAGAGCACCATGTCCTATCTCTCTTCTTCCCGGTCCTCTTGAAACCTT
>DOVJ01000032.1 GCA_003520145.1 Eubacterium sp. | reverse complement strand
TGACGTGTCCTAGTGATAGTTTTTTTACAGCCCCTTATTTATCTCTATGATTGCAATCAATTTCCTAAACTGATATAATGTAAGAAAATACATGTAATAGGGGTGGGTTATGAAAGAATTACTAGAACGAAAAAAAGGACTTCACAGAAAAGTGTTAATAGTCGATGATGAATTCATCGAAAGACAGATGTTAGGTGCGATGCTAAGCGATCACTACGAGGTTGATTATGCCGAGAACGGCTTAGAGGCACTTAATATGATACGAGATGAGAAGCTCACTCTCTCACTCATCATACTTGACCTGCACATGCCGGAACTTGACGGCTACAGTCTTCTTAAGATCATACGTGCCGACAGCGAATTAAGGCGCATTCCCGTCATAGTTCTGACTTCTGAAAAGGATGCTGAAGTAAAGAGCTTACAGCTTGGTGCCGCGGATTTTATCTCAAAGCCCTATGATGCACCTGATATCATAAGAGCCAGAGTCGGTCACTCTATCGAGCTTGCCGAAAACAGTATAATCATACACGAAACTGAAAGAGACACCCTTACAGGCCTCTTCAACAAAGAATTCTTCCTCGAGTATGGCAAGCGCCTCGACAACCAGAACAACATGCCGATGGATGCTGTAGTACTCGACATCAACCGTTTTCACATAGTGAATGAACTATATGGCAGAGAGTATGGAGACCTTGTCCTCAAGCACATCGGTAACAGCATACACGAACTTGTACGCCAGACTGGCGGTCTTGCCTGCAGGTCAGGAAGTAACAGTTTTGGCATATATATCCCTCACACTGACGACTTGTCAGAGAAAATCGAAGATTACGTAAAGCAGATAGACGATAGTCTTGCCAATAAGATAAGCATCAGATTAGGCATATACTCGGATGATGAGAACACCTCAGACATGGAACATCGCTTCGATTGCGCAAGGCTTGCATGCCACAAGCTAAGAAGCAGCTACTTAACCGCTTACAGCTTTTACGATGCGAAGCTTCACAGCAAAGAACTTCACGAAGAACGCCTTATTAACGATATCGACAAAGCTCTCTCAGAGCATCAGTTTAAGGTATACTATCAGCCAAAGTACAACATACGCGGCGACAAAGCAGTACTTACAAGCGCCGAAGCTTTGGTTCGATGGGAACACCCAGAGTATGGCATGGTCAGTCCTGGCGAATTCATCTCACTCTTCGAGAATAACGGTCTGATACATAAGCTTGATCGTTACGTATGGAACGAAGCCGCTGCCCAGATCAAGCGCTGGGAAGATAATTACGGTGCAAACCTACCTGTTTCGGTAAATGTATCGAGAGTCGATATATTTGACCCAACGCTCGGTGAAGAACTGCTTATGATCACTAAGACAAACGGTATTGCTCCGAAAAAGCTCCTCTTAGAGATCACTGAATCAGCCTATACTGATAACTCACAGCAGATTATCGATACAGTATCATCACTTCGCGATATAGGCTTTAAGATTGAGATGGATGACTTTGGCTGTGGCTATTCTTCTCTCAACATGTTGACATCTCTTCCGATTGACGCACTGAAGCTTGATATGAAATTCATAAGAAACATATGTACTAACAAAAAAGACTTTCGTCTTGTCGAGATCATGATCGATATCGCAAGACTCGTGGAAGTGCCGGTTATAGCCGAGGGCGTAGAGACTAAAGAACAGATGGAACTTCTTAAGAGCATAGGCTGTGACATCATCCAGGGATATTATTTCTCGAAGCCTGTACCGGCAGATGAATTCGAGAGATTCATAAAAGCATAGGAGACTAACATGATCAGCATAGATAATCTAAAGAATTATGGAGCCAACACAGAAGAAGCTTTAGTCCGCTGCATGAACAGAGAAGACTTCTACCTCATGCTCGTAGGAAAAGTACTCGCTGACGAAAGACTCATCACACTCGAAGAAAAGCTTACCGATAAGGATTATGATGCGGCATTTGAGATTGCTCACGCTCTGAAGGGCATGTATTCGAATCTTTCACTCACACCTCTTGCAAAACCCATAATTAAGATGACAGAGCTTCTTCGCGCAAAGACAGATACAGATTATTCCGCCCTCCTTGCCGAAGCCAAATCACAATTTGAAGCACTAAAAAGTCTATAATCAGATTGGAACATACATACTATGAACAACAAAACAACTAAGAAGTCTTTTCCTGTATGGTTTGCCGGAGCTATACTCATCGTGATAATATTCGTCATAGGCACGATATGGATAGGTCAAAAAGCAGGAACAGATACCAAAAAAGCTGTTAATAATGTTAGTCTTTTCTATCTCAGCGAGCTCGCTGGAAGACGTGAGCAGGTAGTATCATCTACCCTTCAGGGTAATATCAAGAACCTCAAAACGGCTGTCAACCTTATGACAGAAGACGACCTTGTGGATATCCCACATCTGCAAGCTTATCAGGCGAGGATGAAGAAGCTCTACACTCTTGAAAAATTCGCATTCATTGACAAAGATGGTCTTATATACACCTCTCTCGGAACACAGAACGATATCGCCGATTACAACATCGACTATAAGACCATCAAGGAGCCAGAGATTTCCCTCAAGGACAATTCCGGCAGGAAGAAAGTCATCATCGCAGTACCTGTCGATAACCTGACACTTAATGACAAGTCACTTGTTGTGTGCTTCATGGAGATAGACATGGATGTCATGCTTGAAGGTGTATCTCTTCAGTCTGACAACAACACCACCTTCTGCAACATCTACACAGCAGACGGTGTCGCACTTACAGATATGGTCTTAGGCGGTCTTGCCAAGGAAGACAATCTTCTTACTGCACTTGAATCCGCAGAATTTAAAAAAGGAGCATCAGCACTCAAGATACGCGATGACTTCAAGAATGGCAAAAACAGTTATGTATCCTTCACATATAACGGCATTCAGGAAACTCTGTCCTACGTACCTATAAGCGGTACCGATTGGATGCTCACCTACCTAATTCGCGAAAATACTATAAGTGAGAAGATCCAGTCAGTTTCTAACGGAATCATATTAAGAAGTATCATCCAGACGATACTTATAATCGTGGTTCTCATATTCATATTCAGCATGCTTCAGCGTCTTGAACTTCAGAACAAGCTTCTAGCCGAGGAAAATCTGCGCAACCAGCAAGACTATATGATCACCGCTCTCGCATCTGATTATAAGAGCGTGTACTTTGCTGATCTTGATTCAGACAGATGTATCTGCTATCGCTCATCCGTCGCAAAGGATGAAGGTCCACAAGTAGGTGACGAATTCTCTTTTGAAGATGCATTTACCAGATACGCCAACGACATAGTTGCAGAGAGCTACCGCGAAGGCTTCCTGCAGTTCATCAATCCAGAGAATATCCTTAAGAGCCTTCAAAAAGAAAGACTCCTAACATACCACTACCTCATCGAGAGAGATGGTATCGAAAGCTACGAGATGCTAAGGATTGCAAGCGTACAGCTAACAAGTGAAAGCGTTAACAGCGCTCCCCACGCCATAGGTCTTGGATTTACAGATATCGACAGACAGATGCGTGACCAGATGACACAGAGCCAGGTGCTTAGCGATGCACTTACTACAGCTGAGGAAGCCAGCAAAGCCAAGACCACCTTCTTATCCAATATGAGTCATGAGATAAGAACCCCTATGAATGCTATCATCGGTCTGGACAGTATTGCGCTGAGCGATCCGGACATCTCTCCTTCAACAAGAGAATACCTTGAGAAGATCGGCAGCTCAGCCAATCATCTTCTCTCTCTTATCAACGATATTCTCGATATGTCAAGAATCGAATCTGGAAGGATGACCCTCAAGAACGAGGAATTCTCATTCTCAAAGCTCCTTGAACAGATCAACATCATGTTCAGCAGCCAAAGTGTCGAAAAAGGGCTTAACTATAACTGCCACATCAACGGAGCAGTTGATGACTACTATGTCGGAGACAGCACGAAGCTCAAGCAGGTCCTCATCAACATAATAGGCAATGCTGTGAAGTTCACGCCAGAAGGCGGCTCTATCGACTTTATTGTCGAGCGCACCTCTCAGTTTGACAAGAACTCAGTTCTTCGCTTCACGATAGCCGATACAGGCATCGGAATCAGCAAGGACTATCTCCCGCATATCTTCGATTTCTTCTCACAAGAAGATGGTTCGGCAACCAACAGATATGGCAGTTCAGGACTCGGTCTTGCCATAACCAAGAACATCATCGAGATGATGAACGGCAACATCGAAGTTAAGAGCACCAAGGGCGAAGGAACCATCTTTACCGTTACAGTTACTCTGAAGGATTCAGAGCACAGCATCACAGCCGATGGAGAGCTTGATATCGCTCCTGAGAAGATGAGTGTTCTTGTGATCGACGACGACCCTGTCGCATGCGAGCACGCGAGACTCATACTCGAGAAGATAGGTATCTCCTGTGAGATAGCATACTCAGGACCTGAAGCAATCGAGATGGTTAAGCTTCGCCACGCAAGGTCTAATCCTTACAATCTCATACTCGTAGATCTTAAGATGCCTAATATGGATGGTATCGAAACAACAAGAGAGATACGTAAGATAATAGGTCACGAATCGGCTATCATCATAATCACTGCATATCGCTGGGACGATGTCCTAGAAGAAGCGATAAGTGCTGGTGTAGATAGCTTCATAGCAAAGCCACTCTTTGCCAACAACATAATCGAAGAATTCCGCAACGCTCTTACCAAGAAAAAAGCCGCAAAGAATAAGTCAGAAGCTACTGACTTAAGTGGAAGACATATACTTCTTGCGGAGGATGTTGAGATCAACGCAGAGATCATGACTATGGTCCTCTCTATGAGAGGAATCAGCGTCACGCTTGCTAGTAACGGCAGAATAGCTGTAGATAAGTTCATAGAAAGCACAGAAGGATACTTCGATGCGATACTCATGGATATACGTATGCCAGAGATGGATGGACTTGAAGCAACCTCGATAATAAGAGATCTTGACCGCGCTGACGCTAAGAATACCCCTATCATCGCTCTTACAGCCAACGCCTTCGACGAGGACGTTCAGAGAAGCCTCCAGGCTGGCATGAACGCACACTTAAGTAAGCCTATAGATAACGATACACTGTTTGAGACACTAGAAAAGCTTGTGAAATAACATAAGGCTGTAAAACACATTCAATGAATACTCACAAATATGTCTTACAGCCTTTATCTCCATCTAAGATAGCATTACTTCACAACTATATTCACTATCTTGCCCTTGATTATGATAACCTTAACAACAGTCTTTCCGTCTGTATGTACCTTAACCTTATCGATTGCAAGCGCTTTCTCGCGGATCTCGTCCTCAGTCGCATCGACTGCCACACTCATATTGGCACGGACTTTACCGTTAACCTGAACCGCAACATTTACCTCACTCTCAACAAGAGCAGATTCGTCATATGATGGCCATGGCTCATAAGCAATAGTGCTGTTATGTCCAAGCATCTCCCAGAGTTCCTCACCAACATGAGGGCATACACATGAGATCATCTTCACGAAGCCCTCAGCATAAGACTTCTGACACTTACCAAGCTTATATACCTCGTTGACGAATATCATCATCTGGCTGATAGCTGTGTTAAAGCCAAGGCTCTCAAAGTCCGCAGTAACCTTCTTAACAGTCTGATTATAGACCTTATCAAGCTCAGGTGTAGCAGCATCTGTTATGTTATTCTCATCAGAGAAGAACGAATAGAATCTTATTATGAATCTCTTAGCACCCTCTACACCCTGCTGGCTCCATGGCTTAGAAGCCTCAAGAGGACCCATGAACATCTCATAGAGTCTAAGAGTATCAGCACCATAGTCTCTTACGATATCGCTAGGGTTAACTACAAATTCAGGGAATCTCTTACCCATCTTGATACCATTAGAGCCGAGGATCATACCCTGATGAACAAGCTTCTTAAAAGGCTCCTTAACAGGAGACAAGCCCTTATTGTAGAGGAATCTGTTCCATATACGCGAATACATGAGGTGACCAACCGCATGCTCTGGACCGCCTATATAGAGATCTACAGGCATCCAGTGGCGGAGAAGTTCCTGATTAGCAAACTCCTTATCATTGTGCGGATCGATATATCTCAAGAAGTACCAGCTCGAACCGGCACTACCAGGCATAGTAGAAGTCTCTCTCACGCCCTTGATGCCGTTCTTATCATACTTCTTCCACTCAGTAGCATTCTCAAGAGGTGCCTTACCATTCTTTCCCTTGTAATCATCAAGTTCAGGAAGGATAAGAGGAAGTTCCTCATCAGCAAGGACATGAATCTTGCCATCCTCTCCATATACAACAGGCACTGGCTCGCCCCAGTAACGCTGTCTTGCAAATATCCACTCACGGAAGTGATAATTAACCTTCCTTCTGGCTACGCCTGCCTTCTCAAGCTTGCAAGTGATAGCCTCCTTAGCCTCTTCAACAGTAAGACCTGTGAATTCTTCAGAATTAAGAAGCTTACAGCCCTTGCCAAGATAATCCTGCTTCTCAAATGCATGCTCG
>DOVJ01000115.1 GCA_003520145.1 Eubacterium sp. | reverse complement strand
AGGATCTTAACACCCATCTTCTTTGCAAGCGGCATGACTATATGTCCTGCCGTAACCAAAGTCTCCTTGTTAGCAAGCGCTATATCCTTACCTGCTTTGATAGCTTCGATAGTAGGTCTTATACCCATCATCCCGACAAATGCAGTGACAACCACGTCAACCTCGTCATACACCGCAGCTTCTATAAGTCCTTCCATACCATAGCCAATCGAAACATCAAGGTCAGAAACCCTGACCTTTAAAGCCTTAGCATCCTCTTCCTTCTCAACATTGGCATAAAGAGGATGAAACTCTCTTATCTGCTTCTCGAGAAGATCTATATTACTGCCGCACGCAAGCGCCTTAACGCAAAAATCCTTTGGATAGTGTCTTACAACATCCAAAGTCTGAGTTCCTATAGAACCTGTAGAACCAAGAATAGATATATTCTTCATATTATTCCTTTCAAACAAGAACGCATCGTGAAAAAACACGACGCGCTTGAACATACTTTATATCATACGTATTAAAACTATAGCATAGTATACAAAAGGCGCAGTAAAGGCAACTGAATCATAACGATCAAGTACACCTCCGTGTCCCGGTATGATCTTCCCATAATCCTTGATCTCATAATGTCTCTTGAAAGCAGACGCAATAAGATCTCCGACTACAGAAATCAGGGAGCCAAGCAAAGCAGCAACCACATAGAGGAACACTTCCTTCTTGATAACATATGCATATATTAAACTCAAAACTACTGCACCGACAACGCCTCCTATAAAACCTTCCACGGTTTTCTTAGGACTAAGCTTCGGTGTGAGCTTATGATTACCTATACGACCTATGGTAATTCCCGTAAGATAAGCGCATGTATCGCTTCCCCAGGAACTGATGAATATGAGCCATACCATATATAAACCGGAGTCAAGCATTCTGGTCTGATATATGAAAGAAAGCATAATACCCGCATAGATAACACCATATACAACATGAGTCAGTTCCTTAGGAGTATACTTAGGATATAAGCATACATATACACAGGCAAGAACCCCAAGCAAAGCAACAAGAGGCAGAAGCCCGAGAGACGGCACAAACTTAAGTGTCGTATAATACAGTATAACCGATGCGTAAGAGATGAGGCCCATACCTCTCTTCTCCATACCAATCAATTTGTTGAATTCATATAGAGCGATAAGCGATAAAAGCAAATTGTAGGCCAATAGAAAATCGCCGCCCATATAATTCGTCAATGCGATAAGTGCCAAAAGAACTATGCCACTTATTAACCTCTTAATAAACATGTAATATTCCTACTTACTCTTCTTCTCGTCGTTGCGGCCGCCAAAACGTCTGTCTCTGGTATTATAAACCCTTATAGCCTCGATAAGGTCCTCTTTCTTAAAGTCCGGCCAGAGAACCTCCGGAAAATACATCTCTGTATAGGCAAGCTGCCACAAGAGGAAGTTCGATATCCTCTGTTCACCGCTCGGCCTTATGAGAAGATCCGGATCCGGAATCCCTGCAGTATCAAGATAAGACGCAATCAAAGCATCATCCACTGATTCAGGACTAAGCTTTCCATCTGACACGTCCAAAGCTATATTCTTAACAGCCCTTCTTATCTCATCTCTTCCGCCATAATTAAGGGCAATCGAAAGAGTGATACCTTCATAATCACGAGTCTTTTCTTCTGCCTGTGCCATGAGCTTTCTTAATTCTTCATCAAAACCGCTCCTGTCACCTATAAAGCGAAAACGAAAATTATCCTCATCAGAACGAAGGATACGACCTATATAGACCTTAAATATCTTCATCAGAGCAGCAACCTCTATAGAGGAACGCTTCCAGTTCTCTGTTGAAAATGCATACACAGTCATATACTTAACGCCTATGCTGTTAGCAAATCTCGCCATCTCCTCGTACACTTCAGCGCCCTTACTGTGCCCTGCTGACTTCGGAAGGCCACGCTTTTTCGCCCATCTGCCATTACCATCAAGGATGATAGCGATATGATCAGGTATATGCATACCCAGTTCTTCGTTATATGTACTCATACAGTAAGGATTTCCTTTGTCTTATCTTCTACAGCCTTATCAACTGCAGCAACATACTTATCTGTGAGCTTCTGAATCTTATCCTCAAGTTCCTTAAGTTCATCTTCAGAGATTTCGTTAGCCTTGTTAGCCTTCTTATTAGCATCGTTAGCATCTCTTCTGATGTTGCGGACATTAACCTTAGCGCTCTCGCCCTTCTTCTTGATGTCCTTAGCAAGTTCCTTTCTTCTGTCCTCTGTAAGTTCAGGGAAGATAAGTCTTATAACCTTGCCATCGTTGTTCGGTGTGATGCCGATATCAGAACACATGATAGCCTTCTCTATCTCTTTGATAAGAGAACTCTCCCAAGGCTGGATCTGAATCATCCTTGCCTCTGGAACTGAGATATTCGCTACACTCTGAAGCGGTGTAGGGCTGCCATAATACTCAACTCTTAACTTATCAAGAATATGCGGATTAGCTCTTCCCGCTCTAATAGTTCCGAACTCTACTGCCAATGCATCGAGAACCTTCACCATCTTCTCTTCATACATATCTATATCTGCCATAAATCCATATCCTCCTAATATTATGCTTCTATATAAGTTCCATCGAACTCATCTGTAAATGCATGCTTAATGCTGTCCTTTCCGTCAAGACCAAACACCATGAGCGGCATGTGATTCTCCATGCACATAACCGAAGCTGTGAGATCAATAACGCCAAGCTTCTTCTCATATACTTCTTCGATGTGCATACGGTCATACTTACGAGCCGCCGGATTGAGCTTTGGATCACTGTCATACACACCATCTATAGCCTTAGCAAGCAGAATAGCATCTGCCTCAAGCTCGATAGCACGAAGAACAATACCTGTATCTGTCGAGAAGTAAGGATGACCTGTACCACCTGCAAAGAATACAACCACGCCCTCGTTCATAAGTCCAAGCGCTCTGTCCTTAGAAAAGAGAGTCGTCATAGTACCACATGCAAAAGGTGTCATGATCTCAGTCTTAAGACCCACACTTCTGAAAATCTCAGATACATAGATGCAGTTCATAATAGTGGCAAGCATTCCGATCTGGTCAGCCTTGGTGCGATCAATATTCTCACTGCTGCGTCCTCTCCAGAAATTGCCTCCGCCGATAACGATACCGACCTGTGTGCCGTTATCTACAAGCTGCTTGACCTGAAGTGCAACCTTTCTGACAGTCTCTTCATCAAAGCCTGTCTTCTTTTCACCTGCAAGTGCCTCACCACTGAGCTTTAATAAAATTCTCATCTATTCGTTACCTCAAAGATATTATTTATTCTTAAGTCCCTCGAAGAACTCTGAAGGATT
>DOVJ01000177.1 GCA_003520145.1 Eubacterium sp. | reverse complement strand
AAAGAAAGAAGTACGGCTTGAAAGCAGCTCGTCGTGCACCACAGTTCTCAAAGAGATAAGAATATCTGCTATGGCAGATTTCAGAAGACTCGGTACATTTGTACTGGGTCTTTTTGTATGACAAAATGGACCTGGGGGACGGAGGTAGTGGTCCATTTTTACTCATTTTATCAAGAATAATTCTATATGCCTTTGTATAATATGATTACGATATCGTAGTAGATCAGTATTTTTTACCATGCTTCAAAATGAGCTAAGTGAAGAATACAAAAAGATTGTATGTGAAAAATCGTGATAATATGCTATAATGAGTGGAGAAAACTCTTGAACCATATAAGGAGGAGATAATGGAAGAAAATAAGGACTCATTTTTGAAGAAGCTTTTTAAGGATATAGTCACGTGGATTCTTTTCCTGCTTTTTATAGCGTTTTCGTTTGGCTTGATTATGTTACCTTTTATGTCAATCGGTTTTTTGTGTGAAGGATATCCTAAGATTGGATTGATATGTTTTATCGTCTTTTTGGCGGAGATACTAGTCATAGTTATATGCGTCAAGAGAAGCAAGAAGAAGAAGCTTGCTAAGGAAGCTGAATACAGAGCACAGAATGTAGTTGAGTACGAAAGTCTTGGTGGCTGGCTTGGTGTGTTGAAGTTCGAGCAGGATAAGTTAAAGAACACCATTAAGCTCAAAAGAGGCTTCCCAGCGATATTTGATAAAGATGAAAAGCCTATTCTTGTCGCATATGGAGTGATGATAGAGGCTAGAGATGTCGAGCGTATCGCAGACAGACTTACATCTGATCGAGAGAAGATTCTTGATGGTATAGCAAGAGCATACAACAAGTATTCTGAAAGCGATACAGCAGCAGCTACTGATTTGAAAAATCTGATGCTTAGCGAGATAAGCATCGAGGATGATGGAACTACAGTGGCTTGTATATTTAACTTGCCGGAGATTACAGACTATATTCGTTTTATAGATGTAAGTTATACTATCGATAAGGAAGGTTACAAATACTTTATTGATTGAAAAAGAAAGCTAAGAAACGAGGTTACGATTAAAGTCGTCCCTCGTTTCTTCTTTTTATTGCGCCAGATACATATAAAAAACACGTTATTTGGCGCGATTAAACGATAAAACACAAGGCAAACGCGCCACGAGAGACGAAAAAATGTGTTGGCGGCGCGATTATCTGTCCAGAATGCGGCGCGGACTTAAGGGAAGCGGCCGAACACATGAAAGGAGTTATGGGTAAGTGTACTGAGCTGGTCGACACGAGTAAAATCGGTAAGAGGGGCCTTGTGGGCAATAGCATGATGCACAGTCTGAGGAGTGTGCGACAGAGGTACTTAAAATGTAGCTGCTAATATATTAGCAAAAACTTGATTTTTTCTCTCATATATGCTAATATATTAGCATAATTAGGAGGTGCACTTATGCCTAAGTATGTATGGGAAACTCCAGCCGAGATTAATAAGGCGCTTGCAGAGCGTGTCAAAAGAATAAGAAAGAGAAAAGGGATGTCAAGGAAGCTTCTCTCTGACAGAAGTAACGTCAGTTACGCTTCATTAAGGCGGTTTGAGGAAACTGGTGAGATATCGCTTAGCTCTCTTACTAAGCTTGCGGTAGAATTAGGGCTTGCGGATGAGATAAGGAATCTCTTTAGTAATCCTGCATATTCTGATATATCGGAGGTGTTAAGGGATGGCAGATAAGAAGATAGATGTATATATAGATGGTCACATCGTCGGAACATTAGCAGAGACTCCTAGAAAACTTGTTGCTTTCCAGTATTCTGACGAGTGGTTCAAGACTGGGTTTGAGATAAGTCCTTTTTCACTTCCGCTTGAACCAGGAGTATTCGTTCCTAAAGATAAGAATCTGGAAACTTTTAGAGGATTGTTTGGTGTATTCGCTGATAGTCTTCCTGATGCTTGGGGTGAACTACTGCTTGATAGATACCTAGAATCGAAGGGAATTAATCCGTATGATATATCTGTGCTTGATAGACTTGCATATGTAGGCAAAGCCGGAATGGGGGCGCTTGAGTATTATCCAAGTAAAGAGGCGGATTTCTCTTTGGGTGGAATTGATTATGATACTATAGCTAGTGAATGTGATAAGCTCCTTTCTTCACAGCCTTCAGGACAGTTAGATCTCTTATACAAGCTTGGCGGTTCAAGCGGTGGCACTAGACCAAAGATTCTGATATCTGATGAAGGTATTGACTGGATAGTTAAGTTTCCGTCCCACACTGATCCTATGATAAGTGGAAAGAGAGAATACGATTATTCTCTGTGTGCGAAAAAGTGTGGGATACCTATGACTATGACAGAGCTTGTTAAGTCGAGTGTATGCGATGGGTACTTTAAGACAGAGAGGTTTGACAGGTGTGACAAAAAGAAGGTCTTTACAGTTACATTTTCTGGAATACTGGAGGCTGACTTTAGGGTGCCTTCCTGTGATTATGCTACCTACATGAAGCTTATACAGATTCTCACCCATGATAACAGAGAGGACAAAGAGCGCATGTATAAGCAGATGTGCTTCAATGTCCTTGGACATAACAGGGATGATCATACCAAGAACTTTTCATTCGTCCATACTGAACAGAATGGATGGCGCTTGTCTCCTGCGTACGATATAACCTATAGCAGTACGTACTGGGGAGAACACACTACAGCTGTTAATGGCAAGGGTAAAGATATATCTGTGGATGATCTTGTTACCGTAGGGAGAGGCGCTGGGTTATCCAAGGAATATTGTATATCAGCGTATGAAGAGGTAAGAAGTGCTGTGACTGCGGATCTGGGTGAGTATCTGTGATATCCTTTGAAAAATGACAAAAAGTATTTTTTGGAGGCCATTGTTATAATATATAAGAGGATTAGGAAAGGACAATTTCGTCGTGAAATTATTACCTGAGCTTACTGATAAAATGGATATGTTATATAGGGATATTTATGCTTCGCTTGGTCAATTGCCAGTAGAGCAAAAAAGTTACCTCTTTGGTTTCGATGGTTACGAAGATTATGATTGTATAGACATGGTAGCTGGCTATATTACATTAGAGTTTATAAAGTATTCATATGATTATGCGGATTTAGAATATCCATTGAGACATTTTTTTAAGAATAAAGAAGATGATAGCGAGCGTATGACTCAGTCTCGTAATATGAATTATGTATTGAAATATAAAAAGCGAGAGATAGAAGAAAAGGGAGGTTCAATACCAGAGAATCATAAATTTGCATGTACAGATATGAAAACAATTGGTAAGAAACTCAAGGGGCATCGATTGACTAAGATGAATTATTTTGAACAGCAAAAAATTCTCGAGCTTGAACTTATAAAATCAATTGTTGAACGACGAATAATTAGTTCAAAAAAAGTCTCAAATACGCGTTTTCAGGAGATGTTCAGCCAATATGATGAATTTGTTTGCTCTTTGATAGAACAATCAAAGAAAAGTGACGAAGATATGGTATTCGCGTCTTTGGCATTATTTACATTTGAATGGCATTATCCTGTAGAAACATTTTATGAGCTGGCATGTTTTATGGAAAAAGAAGGTATTTATACTTTAAATCAAGAGATGCTTTTTTTAATATGTGGATGGGTTAGAATTAAATCAAAATTCGGTGGATGTTTTGAAACAGATAGTCGTATGGTTAAGGAGAGGCGTTTTATTAATACATATTTATTTAGGGAGGATGCAGATGAGTTTAGGCAAAAATCATTGATGGATTTGATTCAGGAAATACTTGTTTTAGTTGCAAAATATAGAGAATCGATAGTGACAGATGAAGGAGATTTGTATAAGGATTGGTTTCGAAAGGAGTCAAATATGACAGATTGGGCATCGTTTTTTAGATTCTATGATATTTTTTCAATTTGGCAAAAGAAAGAGTGGACAGGAGTTAGGATAAGGAATATGAGATATTTATTTGATATGGTAATTACTTCCGAAATATAAAATCCCGAAAATCGTTCTTAGAGAGAGGGAAGAAAGTATGCTAGATTTGGAATAGAAAGATTAAGCGCTTATTTCTTTCGAATACTTTTATTTGAAGGAGAACTAATATATGGCTAAAGCTAATTGTCAGCGAGGCGGTTGTGTTGATGTTTTTCATGCTTCTATTCTCAAATCAGCTAAGTATGATGGGGAATATGAGTTTCCTGTGATTAGAGAGGAACATAAGATTCCTAGCAGGTTGATCCCTTTTTCTAAGGCTATGAAAGAGAAAAAAGATTTTCATCAATGGGTTTGCTTTTATGAAGATGATTTCTTATTTGAGAGGATATGGAATAATCCGACGAGGTATATTGAACAATTATCTAGATTTGAAGGTGTTATCACTCCAGATTTTAGTTTATATTATGATATGCCATTTTCAATGCAGATATGGAATATATTTAGAAGTAGGGTTATAGGTTCTTTTTTACAATCAAAAGGTATAAGAGTTATACCTAATATACGTTTTGGAGATGTAAGGACATTTGAATGTTGTTGTGATGGTATTTCTAAACATAGCATTATCGCTATAGGTACTCTTGGATGTATAAAGGTTAAAACATATAGAAATCTTTTTGAAAAAGGCATTGAATATGTTGCGAATCGACTTGAACCAGAAACGATTGTTTTTTATGGGGTTGCTCCAGGGAATATAATGTATCTAAAAAGCCAAGGGATAAATGTAGTGCTCGTCAAACCTGTTTCTTTTTACGGGGAGGTGAAAAGATAATGGGTGGAGGATTTCATGGAGGCTTTGGAAAGAAACAAGATGACAGGAAAATAGATTTTTATGTAGGTCCTAACGGCGGTGTTCTTCCAGCGAAATATAAGAAATGGATTGGTGTTAATAGGAGAGAACGTCTTCTTAAATATGCTAGGAATAAGAAATTGAGAAATGCAGTGATGCAATTGTATCGCGAGGGCAGTTTTATTGGAGATGGTGGAACTGCTTCAATTTTAAAATTTGAAAAAAGAACGGGTTTGAATACTGGACGTATGGGTAACAGTCATTATCAAAAAGCCGTGGATATGTCGAAATATCTATCAAATAGGGTATTGAAAGAATCATTAAAGAAATCAGAAAGAAAAATGGCTGCGAAATTGTTAAAAAGCTTAAGAAAAGCAATAGTAGAATGGGAGGGATAATATGACTTACGAAAACCTATATACTGAATTCATATCATTATTTCCTGAAGATATTGAATACTTCAAGAAGAAAGAAGAAGAAACTGGTGCCGATATACAAGATGGAATACATGTTGTATTCGGCATGGTAGTTGTTCCTTATGTTATTATGATTGTACAAGAAGCGCCTGATAAGGCTATGAAGGCGTTCGAGTTCTTTGAGAAGATGGAGAAGTCAGGGGATTCTAGGATTGCGGAAGTTGTAGAATTCACCGTTCTTGAAAATCTTCTGAGTGAAGAAAAGGGTGTAATAAGTCAATGTGCTGGATTTTTTGGTGAGGAAACGAGGAAGGCTGCTGATGATGTGGGAAAGTGGGCAATATCCTCAGAAAAATGACAAAACTCCTCTTGTTATCCCTTGAAAAATGACAAAATCACCTCCGCTATCCCTTGAAAAATGACAAAACATTTTGTATAATATATGTAAGGGGATATGCGGAGGTTTTTATATGCTTAAAAGAAAGATTTGGGACAGTTTGATAAACTGGAAAAGCCGGACTCACCATCCGTTGGTTATCAAGGGATTGAGACAGATAGGAAAAACTTATATTGTTCGTCAGTTTGGCGAAGAATTCTATGAGAATTGCGTATATATAGACTTAAGAGCTAATAGCCAGGTGCATTATGCTTTTGAAGGTGATTTCGATATTGATCAGATGGTCTTATCGATATCATCTGTTATTAGAGATGCCAGATTTGTTCCTGGGAAGACTTTGATTATCTTAGATGAGATACAGGATTGTCCGAATGCAAGAAGCTCCTTGAAGTACTGGGATATAGACGGAAGATATGACGTGATAGCTACGGGCAGTTTTCTTGGAGTGAAGGGTTTTAGAACTCCGTATACAAGAGGTGTTCCAGTAGGCTATGAGGAACAGATTACGATGTTTCCGTTAACATTTAAGGAATTCATCATAAATTCGGGTCTTAGAGATGAGGTTATTGAGTATGTAGGTCGATGTCTTGAGAAGCGTAAATCGATAGAAAGAACGATCCATGAGAGTATGCGTTCACTATATATGCAGTATCTTATTGTCGGCGGAATGCCAGAGGCTGTGAATACCTTCTTGGCCACTCATGATCTGAATGCGGTGAGAACTGTTCAAAGAAGAATAATAAGTTCAATAAAAGATGATTTTGGAAGATGTAAGGATAACCATGGCAAAGATGCTATAAATGAAGTGTTGAAATTAAGGGCGGAAGCCTGTCTTGATTCTTTGCCGACCCAATTATCGAAGGAATATAAGAAGTTTCAGTATAGTTTGGTACATGTAAAGGGGCATTCGCCTGAGAAAGCTGATGGATTACAGTATCTTGAGGATGTTGGAATCGTGGTAAAAGCTTATAACACAAAGGAGTTATCTTTCCCACTTGAGGGAGTTAAGATACCGACTGAATTCAAGGTCTTTTATGTCGATACTGGATTATTGATATCCCAGTTAGGTGATGAAGTTCCACAAGAGATACTTAGAGGCAATATCAGTGCATATAAGGGTGCTATTGCTGAAAACATGATTGCATCCGCATTGGCTGCGCAAGGGATGCCACTTTACTACTTCCATGCTCCGAGTGGTTCTCCAGAATTGGATTTCCTGTTTGAAAAGAATGAAGAAGTGAACATAGTAGAATGCAAAGCGACTAATAACCGAGCTACTAGTATGAAGTACGTCATAGCCAATCAGGAGAAGTATGGAAAGCACTCTGCAATCAAGTTCGCTGATACCAATGTCGGTAGCGGAGAGGGTTTCATAATATTGCCTTTGTATGCGATAGGTTTTTTAACCCATATGTGAAAAGAGAAAGGCTGGTCATAACATGTTCAAATGCGACTACACAAAACTAACATTATCATTCAACAATTTCCATGATCTGAAGGTCGGTGATCAACCCGATTATGGCGAATTCTGCCTTCTAGAACTGAAGGATGGTCGCCACACCGGCGGTAGTTGGTGTTCAAAAGGTGATGGCAAAAGCAACATAGTGGAAGGCGAATTCATCCGTGGAACTGCAGATACAGTGGATGCATCCGAGGTATCTAAGTGGCATGAGCTTAACCGTTATAACGCCAGTAACTGCATGGATGACGATTCAGTGGAGTGGATCAACGTAGGTCCTGAAAAAGAGGACGCTTATTCGCTGCAGTTAAGTGGCTTTAAGTCCACAGAGATGGGTGAATTCCCAAGAGAAGAGCAGTATTGCTTTCTGATACTTACAGATGGATCACTTGCTGTTGGTCGTTGGAATGAGTATTCTTCAGGTGATGGTGCTTTCATATACGCGCCAGCACTGAGTAGTTATAGCATGGATAAAGTGTGGGTATGGGCACCTCTAAGCAACGATGATGTGTTTGACCGTGAGGAAGAAGCAAGACGTGAGCGAGAACATGAGGATGAGCTTAATCGCAATCCTACAGTAGATCCTAAGCTCTTTCGTTACGGCACAGATATCGAAGTATACTATGAGAAAGCCTGCGAGAAGCTTAAGAAGGACTATCCGTGGGCAAGTGTAGAGATCATGAAGAAAAAACAGGAGTACGTGATTGCGCCACGTCATGGCAAGTACGTATTTGGACGCGATGACGGAACATATGATGGCCGCAAGGTAATCTGGCAGTGGAACGATGGCACGACATCTGAGGAATTCATAGATTTCCTGTGCGATTACACAAGAGACACTGTGAAGAATAACAATCCCGATGAGAAGTTCAGCTTAGGACTAGACATAGAGCCTTACCTTAAGAAGGCATATGAGAATGTTAAGCGCGATTACACATGGTTTGAAGAGAGCATGATAACCACTCACTACGCAATTGAGAAATGTAGAGGCGAGCTTGAATTCACCGTATGGTACAAAGATGGCGGCGAACACTTTGTGTGTGACTGCGCCAAGGCCGATGACTTCATAGAGAGTGTTGAGCATGATTACCAGGAGGCAGCACTTAGAGCTAATCCGGTAGTTGGCAGCCATTCGGTTCCAGTAAGTAAGGTGGGTCATGTGGACATGCACGGTTGGAATCTCGAGAACTACACCTTCTACAAGCTTAAGACAGGTGACTATAAGGTCAGTGTTACAGCAGGTGATCGCGTAGCAGGCGGAAGCCGTGAGTTCTTCATCATGCCTAGTTGCTTTGAGGCTAAGACCTATGGTGAATTCTTGGATCGCTACCTTGAGATAGTTAGTGCGTCATTTGGGCTGGCTAAGGAGAATCTTATGAAGGATGAGGAACTGAAGAAGTTCTTAGGATTTAAGAATGATTAGGGAAAATCTTGATTTGTGTAGTATTAGGCGATATAAAAATCTTGATTTGTGTTGTTTTTGCGCTTGAAAACTTCTTGATTTGTGTTATACTATAGATAGTAACACCGAAAGGAGTGAGCAACATGAAAAGAAAGATGACTGAATATCTTGCTGAATGGAAGAAGCGAGCTAATGGCACTAGTGCTTTGATGGTACAGGGAGCTCGACGAGTCGGCAAAAGTTATATAGTCGAGGAGTTTGCTAAATCTGCATATCGCAGCTATATTCTTATCGATTTTAATAAAGTCGGTGAAGCAGTATATGATATATTTGAGAATGATCTTGATAACTTGGATATGCTTTTTCAGAAGATTTCTACACTCTATAACAAGAAGCTCTACCCGAGGGAATCAGTGATTATTTTTGATGAAGTACAGCTATATCCACGAGCAAGAAGTGCTGTCAAGTATCTTGTAGAGGATGGAAGATATGATTATATAGAAACAGGTTCACTAATCTCAATTCGAGAGAATGTTGAAGGAATCCTTATTCCATCAGAAGAGGATGTAATCGATATGTATCCGATGGATTTTGAGGAATTCTTATGGGCTATCGGTGAAGAGACAATGTATGATTTGATTACGGATTGTTTTCAAAAACAAAAGCCTCTTGGTCAAGCTCTTCACCGTAAAGCGATGGACCTGTTCAGGTTATATATGATTGTAGGTGGAATGCCACAAGCAGTAAAGGCGTATGTGGATACACATGATTTTTATGGTGTGGATGCTGCCAAAAGACGAATTCTAAAGCTTTATCGTGAGGATATTCGAAAACATGCCAAAGGCTATGCGATGAAGGTGGAAGCGATATTCGACGAGATTCCGTCGCAACTTCAAAATCAGAACAGGCATTTTAAGCTTTCTGCAATAGAAAAGGGCGCAAGGTATGATAAATACAAAGATGCAATGTTCTGGCTGTCAGACGCAATGATCGTGAATAACTGTTATAACTCAACTGAGCCGAATATCGGACTAAATCTAAACAGGGATCGTACACTTTTGAAGTGCTATATGAGTGATACAGGATTGCTAATCAGTCATTGTTTTGATGAAAAAAGCATAGTTAGTGATGGTGTATACCAAAAGCTTCTTTTAGGAAAGCTCGAAATAGACCTTGGCATGGTTATGGAGAATATTGTTGCTCAGATGTTTATCGCAAGTGGTCATAAGCTATTCTTTTACTCGAACCCTTCTCGTGAGGATGCAGAGGCGCGGATGGAGATTGACTTCCTGATTGCGAAAAGTAAAATCACCAATCGTCACAATATATCTCCGATTGAAGTGAAATCAAGTAAAAACTACACTCTATCTTCACTGAAAAAGTTCATACGTAGATATAATCAACAGCTTTACACACCATATGTTCTTCATACTAGCGATCTGAAAGTAGAAGAAGGAATAGTATATCTGCCATTATATATGACAGCATTGTTGTGAAAAACTTGTCAATTTTCCCTCATGAAAATGTAAAAAATCAGAATCTATCCCTCATAAAAATGTAAAAAACCAGAATCTTTCCCTCATAAAAGTGTGAATTCTCTTGATTTTTCCCTCATAAAAATGTATCATAAAGAAAAGGGAGGTGTCAAAGTGGAACGATTAGCTTATAGGAAACTGATTGAATGGAAGAATAAAGCGGATAGAAAGCCTCTTATTGTTGGTGGTGCAAGGCAGGTTGGTAAGACATGGCTTCTAAATGAATTCGGTAATAACGAGTATGAAAGCATGGCCTATATAAATTGCGATAAAACCGCTGATATGAAAAATCTTTTTAGTGATTATGATACCGAACGGTTAATCAGAGCATTTTCGTCGTTGACAGGTGTCAATATTAAGCCGGAAACAACACTTATAGTGCTCGATGAGATTCAGGTGGTTCCTGCGGCAATCACAGCATTGAAGTATTTTTGTGAAAATGCATCGGAGTATCATATAGCTGTGGCTGGAAGTTTACTTGGTATAGGATTGCATGAGGGCACTGGCTTTCCAGTTGGAAAAGTGGATGAAATATCGATATATCCATTATCTTTTAAGGAATTTGTAAAGGCGTTAGATAAAGATATGCTGGTTCGCTCTATGGAGGGACACAGGTGGAGTGAGTTGTCAACTCTATCTAGTACATATATAGATCTGTTGCGCCAATATTATTATGTTGGTGGGATGCCTGAAGCGGTTAAGTCCTACATAGAAGAAGGCGATTTGAATAAAGTTCGAAGTATTCAGAATCAGATACTTGCGGATTATCGAAAGGATTTTTCAAAGCATGTGCCTGATAAGATACTTCCTAAAGTAAATATGGTATGGGATTCTGTTCCAGCTCAGCTTGCCAAAGAGAATAAAAAGTTTGTCTATGGTGCGATAAAAAAAGGAGCGCGAGCCAAGGAGTTCGAGAATGCCATACAGTGGCTTATAGATGCAGGTTTACTGTATAAGGTTCTAAGAGTGAAGAAAGTAGAAAAGCCGCTGAAGTTTTATGAAGATATAGATACATTCAAACTTTTTATACTTGATGTAGGATTATTGGGGGCTATGTCAGATGTATCTTCAAGAGATGTTCTTGTGAATAATAACGCATTTGTTGAATATAAAGGGGCTTTCACAGAACAGTACGTGTTGCAGGAAATCAAGGCTATCGGAGAAAAAGTGTACTATTATTCAAGAGATAACTCTACGCTGGAGATAGACCTTATCGTACAGAAGGATTATGTGTATCCACTAGAGGTAAAGGCTGAAGAGAACCTAAAATCCAAGAG
>DOVJ01000219.1:4977-5264 GCA_003520145.1 Eubacterium sp. | reverse complement strand
GCATCGCCGCCGCCGACACGGTCAAGGATGTTGAAAGTAAAGAGCTTACTCTCGAAAGTGTGATCCTCATACCACATATAAGCCTTAAGGCTGTTCTCTGAACCACTGTGAGCGTAACGCACGTGTCTTGCGATGCACTTGAGGTTAGGATATCTCTCAACAAATGCCTGGAATACTTCATCCTGCTGCTCGTAGCTTGGCTGGAAAGGGATATCATCCTTTACATCACCCTTGCTGTGATCAGCCTCATCCTTCCAGAGATGATATGGCTCGATTCCAAGGAGAAC
>DOVJ01000219.1:0-4928 GCA_003520145.1 Eubacterium sp. | reverse complement strand
CGATTCCAAGGAGAACATCTACGTAAGGAAGGCACTGTGTACAGAAGTCTCTTGCTTCCTCCCATGTCCAGAGCTTGCTTCTGAAGTTTCCGTCAAATGAAACTGTAAGTCCGAGCTTCTTGGCTATCTTGAGCATGTCCATGATAAGCTTCCTGCAGTTTGGCGCAAGCGCAGGTGTGATACCGCTTAAGTGAAGCCATGTGAAGTTCTTCAGAAGACCTTCAAGATCGATCTGTGAAAAATCGAATTCAGTGATGGCGCTGTTCTTTCTGTCGTATATGACCTTGCTGGCACGGATTCCGTAACCTGTCTCTAAGTAGTAGCTTCCGAGTCTGTGAGTAGGAGTCTGCTCAGGTGTGCTAAGGATAACAGGTGTACAGTGTACATCGTTACTTCTTAACATACGAATGGCACTCTTACCGAGACTGTTGTTCGGTACAACTGAGAAAAATGTACTGTCGATTCCAAGGTTTGCGAGTGAAAGTGCGATATTAGCCTCACTTCCACCGTAGCTTGCCTCAAAGTTAGAGGCCATACGTATCTTATCATAGTTCGGAGGCGTGAGTCTTAACATGATCTCGCCTACGGTTATGAACTTGTTCTGGTCGTTATTGTCTTCAAGCAATGGATTTCTGTGCTCCATAGTTTCCTCCAGTATAAAAAATCTGATTTCCTTTATTTTACCTTATTATCTTTACAAACGCAAGTGCTTTATTATATAATTGTATCAAAGGAAGGTGTTTGTATAGGCGTTGTGTCGCTGGAGTCGGGAAGGTGAGATCATATCGCCTGCGAAATTCATACCGCTTCTTGAACAGGATACATCCATATGTAAGCTCGATTTTTACATGCTTGACAGGGTTTGCAGGGATATGTCGCTTTGGATGGAACAGGGCATCGAACCGGTCAGAGTATCTGTCAATATGTCGAGAAAGCACGTGCTAGACTCAGCATTTTTGAGGGGAATACTCGATACTGTGGATGACTTCGGTATGGGGTATTCGTCGCTTACACTTATCAAGGATATCCCTTGGAATGTTATTAAGGTTGACAAAAGTTTTCTGCCAATCGATGAAGAGAAGGATGACACTGTCAGGTCTGTTATGTTCAGATATGTGGTGGCTATGATAAGAAGCATGGCTGTAGAGTGCATAGTTGAGGGTGTGGAGACCAAAGAGCAGGTTGAGAAGCTTAAAGTTAACGATTGCATACTTGCGCAGGGGTACTTCTATGATAAGCCTCTTATGAAGAATGAGTTCGAAAAAAGGCTTGTGAAAAAAGCATACAATTGACAAAAAACACTTGACAGAAGTGGGTTTGTGCCTTATAAATATTATTAAGGGTGTATGCCTGATAAACATTAAGGAGGATACAAGGCGATGAATAAGACTGAATTAGTTGCTGATATGTCTGCTAAGTCAGGACTTTCTAAGAAGTCATGCGAGGCTGCTCTTAACGCTTTCGTTGAGGCTGTTTCATCTGCTCTTTCTACCGGTGATGAGGTTAAGCTTATCGGTTTCGGTTCTTTTGGTGTATCTGAGAGAGCTGCCAGAACAGGTAAGAATCCACAGACAGGTGAGAAGATCAAGATCGCTGCTTGCAAGGCACCTAAGTTCAAGGCTGGTGCTTCACTTAAGCAGTCTGTTAATTCTTCAAAGAAGAAGAAGTAACTCTATAAGAGATCTGATTATGGGGCCTTACTTTGCGTTTGGTCCCTTTTTGACATAAGGTGTTTTATGAGATTAGACAAGTATCTGAAAGTATCTAGATTGATAAAGAGAAGAACGGTCGCGAAGGAAGTGTGCGACGCAGGCCGTGTCTTTATCAACGATAAGCCTGCTAAGGCTTCGACAGAAGTTAAGATAGGCGATTTAATCAGGATTGAATATGGTAACAGACTTGTGACTGCTAAGGTCATAAGTGAGACAGAATATGAATAAGCGGGTGGTTGTATGAGTAGAATAGATCAAAGGATAGCCCTTAAGCACAGAAAAGAAAAAAAGAATAAGAAGAACAACTTAGTTATGTTTATGTGTGTGTTGGCTGCTTTGGTCATATGCGCGGTCTGTGTATATGGTATATATGACATATCGAAGAAGAATCATGAGCAGGAAGTCGAGATTGCGAAGTTAGAGAAGGAAGAGGCACTCGAAAGGCAAAGAGCTGAAGAAATATCTGGTCTCAAAGATAAGGTTAATTCCAAAGCATTTATCGAGGATACAGCCAGAGAGAAGTTCAATCTCGCTTATCCCGATGACACGGTATTTGTTCCGAAAGATTAAAGGAGTAGAGGCTGTATCCGGCCTCTATTATGATTTATGGCAGATTATCTATCCAAAGTTGCAGAGAGTATAGAAAGATATGAGCTTTTGTCAAAGCATGATGGCGTGGTTCTTGGCTTGTCTGGGGGCGCGGATTCTGTCTGTCTTCTTATTATGCTTCTTGAATTATCTTCTAAGTATGATCTTAAGCTTTATCCTGTTCATGTTAATCATATGATAAGAGGTGAAGAGGCTCTTCGGGATGAGGCTTTTTGCAAGGCTTTGTGCGAGGAACTGAATCTTGATCTTATATGCGAGCATGTGGATGTTCCTTCGTATGCAGCTAACAATTCGCTTAGCGAAGAGGAAGCTGGTAGAAAGCTAAGATATGATATCTTTCGCAAGGTTATGTGCAAGAAGCACGCAGCGTCGATAGCTGTCGCTCATCACATGGATGACAGGGCGGAGACTTATCTTTTTAATCTGGCAAGGGGGACTAAGCTTGCCGGACTTTGCGGTATGAATCCTAAGTCTGGCAACATCATAAGACCGCTTCTTGTGCTCAGACGAGCTGAGATAGAGGCTTATCTTAGGGAGCGTGGCAGAGATTATGTGACTGACAGCACGAATCTTGAGGATGAGTACTCGCGCAATTATATAAGACATGAGATCATACCGGGGTTTTGTGACCGGATTAACCACGCTGCTGTTGAAAATATAGCGGCTGTTGCTACATATTCGGCTGAGCTTCTTGATTATATAAGATCTGAGGTTGTCCGATGCGCTTGCATCGAGGTCTATGTCGATAGGGTCTGTATAGACCTTAATAAGCTTAGAGCTCTTCATAGGGTTGTTGCTTCAGAGGTTATGGTTACGGCACTTAAGTCTGTGTATGACGAGTACAAAGACATAACTGACAGGCATATAGAAGCATTGCTTTCGCTTTCTTATGGAGTATCCGGCAAGAAGACGGATCTTCCTAAGGGGTGTCAGGCACAGAGAGTATATGATAAACTTGTGATATATAAGGCAGCGTACAGGCCTTGCGAAACATTTTCCGAGTATGTATGCGAGGTTGTAAGCTTCGAAGAGTGGCTTACTGTTACCTGCGGCGGGGTGTATGATAAGAGTGTCTTTTTGAAGGAAGATGAGAAGTACTTTGACTATGATAAGGCGGGTGAACTGCCTGTGATCAGACATCGTGAGGACGGTGACTATATGATCATAGATAGGGTTGGCCACAAAAAGAAACTTGCTGACATATGTACCGATATGAAGGTGGAACGTATGAAGCGGGATAAGCTTGTGGTCGCTGCGATAGGCGGCGAGGTGCTGTGGGCGATAGGTCTTAGGGGCGGTATGAGCGCACTTGTCGATGAGGATACAAAGCGTGTACTTATAATAACTAAGAAAGGATGAAGAGCATGATCGAACAAGTAAATGTGCTGATTGAGGCGGATGAACTTCAAAGAAGAATCGAAGAACTTGCTGATAGGATTAATCGTGATTATATTGGCAAAGAGGTTCATTTTGTGTGTTTGTTAAAGGGTGCTGCGGTGTTTGCCTGTGATATATTTAAGAGGTTTGAAGGCAAGGCTTCTATAGACTTTATGTCTGTGAGCAGTTACGGATCGAGCATGTCTTCTTCTGGTTTTGTGCGTATACTTAAGGATCTCGATGAGCCAATCATGAGAAAACATGTTCTGCTTATAGATGATATAGTTGACAGCGGCAATACTCTGTATAACATCAAGGAGCTTCTTAAACTTCGTAATCCTGCAAGCATCAAGACCTGTGTGCTTCTTGATAAGCCACATAGAAGAACTGTTGATGTGGAAGTTGATTATAGGGCTTTTGAGATAGAGGATAAATTTGTAGTGGGTTATGGTCTTGATTATGACCAAAAGTACAGGAATCTCCCTTATATAGGTGAGATATCCTTTGGAAATGAGAGGTAATTGTGAAAAGAAAGAATCTGGGAATCTATTTTTTTATTGCGGTAGTGCTCGTTATGGGCATATATCTGTATAAGTCGTTCAGCTATAACGCGCAGAAGATAACTTATGCGGATTTGATGAAAGGTATAACTGAAGAAAAAATCGATAAGATCGTCATCCATCAGAACGAAGAGGTACCGACCGGTTCAGTGACTGTTTACTACAAGAATAACTCGACAGGTCAGATGTATGTGTCCGATGTTAATCAGTACATAGATCTCTTTGATGATCTTGGCGTTACTTATGAGCTTAAGGATGTTGAGAAGAAAAGAGACATAGGCATATATGTATTCATAATACTGGTTCTTGTTGTAGGCTTGTTCATATTCTTCGTGGGCTTCAACAAGTCTATATCTTCATCTGGTGGCGGCGGTGCCATGATGGACTTCGGCAAATCCCGTGCAAGACAGATAAATGAAGATGTTAGAAATATTGATTTTACTAAGGTCGCAGGTCTTAAGGAAGAAAAAGAAGAACTTGCAGAGATTGTCGATTTCCTGAAAGACCCTAAGAAGTACACAGATATGGGCGCAAGAATACCGAAGGGTATCCTTCTTGAGGGCCCTCCTGGAACGGGTAAGACGCTTCTTGCTAAGGCTGTTGCCGGCGAGGCTAAGGTAAACTTCTTCACTATATCGGGTTCTGATTTCGTAGAGATGTTCGTCGGTGT
>DOVJ01000170.1 GCA_003520145.1 Eubacterium sp. | reverse complement strand
TCACTTACCTTAGAGCTACAGACTTAGTACTACATCCGTAGGTAACTATGTATTCTCTCTTAACGTAGCCTCTGTTCCAAGGCTTAGGCTACTCACTCAGGGTTGTTATACACCCCCACGGGCTTGCCCGTGGGTATTAGTGAGAATACTATCTCTTTATGATCTTTATGTTCTTAGTAGGATATATCCTTAGGAACACCTTACCCACTATATCACTCTTTTTGACCGCTAAGACCATACGGTTACGGCTGTCAACACTCACTCCTCTGTTATCGCCAAGAACAAAGTATTCATCATCCTTAAGAGTTATCGGTGACATCGCCATACCAGGATCTTCGATATAGTCAGTAAGACCATAGCTTTCATCATACAGCTCATCGTTGATATATATCTTACCACCCTTTATCTGCACTGTTTCACCAGGAAGTCCTATGATTCTCTTGACATAGTAAGTATCTTCGAGATACTTGAATTTGAAGACGATAACATCTCCTCTTTTTGGCTTGAAGATCTTATAAGCCAACTTATCTACAAGTACCTCATCACCATTCTCTAAAAGAGGATTCATAGAATCACCAAGAACAACATTCTTCTGAACGAAGAAGAATGATATAACGAAAACAAGCGCAAAGATAATTGCAAAGTATATGATAACCGACAATATCTTCTTGATTCGTTCTTTTCTCTCAAATTGTGCTACATAATTCATGTCATATCTCCCACAGTTTCAAATGACATAAGTCCGACACGACCGCCTCTGACATCATCAAAAAGAAGTCTTGCAGTCTTCTCATAATCCACGCTTCCACCACGCTTTAAGCAGCCGCGCTTCACTCCTATATCATACAGAACCCTCACTGCCTCACGGTCAGTCTCATCTATACCATACTTGATAGACAAGAAGTTAGGATAGTGCCCTCTTATATAGTCTATAAGTATGAGCGCAAGTTCTTCCAGATTAACGATCTCATCGTTGATCGAGCCTATAAAAGCAAGATGCCAGCCCACCTCTTCATTGTCAAACTTTGGCCAGAGTATACCAGGAGTATCCAGAAGCTCTATGCCGTTAGCAAGCCTTATCCACTGCTTCCCCTTAGTTACACCAGGCTTGTTACCAGTCTTGGCGCTTGCCTTACCTGCAAATGAGTTGATAAATGTAGACTTGCCAACATTCGGTATGCCGACAACCATACACCTAAGAGGTCTGTTCTTAATACCTCTTGCACTGTCCTTCTCTATCTTCTTTTTTCTCAATTCTTCAAGTATATCATAGACCTTCCTTATGGTCTTAGAGTCCTTCGAATTGATCTTGACAGTCTTAAAACCCTTACTGCCATAGTAATCTATCCACTGCGAAGTAACTTTTTCGTCAGCCAGATCACACTTGTTGATGAGCATAACGCGTTCCTTGTTACCTGCTATCCCGTCTATGTCAGGATTTCTGCTCGAAGACGGAACTCTTCCGTCAACAAGTTCGATAACAACATCTATAAGCTTGATCTCTTCTTCCATCATTCTCCTGGCCTTGGTCATATGACCCGGATACCAGTTGATATTAGCTCTGTATTCGCTCATAATGTTCACCCCACGAAGTTAGTATATAGTTCTATCTTCTTTCCTCTCAAATGCTTCAAAGCTCTTTATAGTTTCTTCTCTATCGAGTTCCTGCATATCAAGCAGATCGCTCTCCATAAAACCGGCAGTCAGCTGTGATATATACTCATACATAAAATCATCTCTGAAGCCTATCTTATCAGCATCCTTCTTAGTATTGCCATAATATACAGTCTTAACATTCGCCCATATGATTGCCGATAAGCACATCGGGCATGGATAACATGAAGTATATATGATGCATCCGCTAAGATCATATGTTCCAAGGTTCTTACATGCATCTCTTATAGCCATAACCTCAGCATGAGCTGTAGGATCATTGTTAGAAAGCACGTGATTAGAACCACGTCCTACCACTTCGCCATCCTTCACAACACAGGCGCCAAAAGGTCCGCCCACGTTCGTCTTCAGATTATCGTCAGCCAGTTCCTTCGCGATTTTCATATATCTGTTCATAGAATATCCACCACCTCTCCATGCTCAATTATATCATAAACAATACCATTTGACAAGTTTATAACTTTTATGTAAAATATAAGAATAATGGCTCGGAGGTTTTATCATGAGAAAACTGACTATCGGTTTTATAGGACTCGGTCTCATAGGCGGGTCTATGGCCAGGACATTAAAATACAAGAATAAAGACATAAAGATAATAGCATATAATCGATCTAAGAAGCCGCTTGAAGACGCTGTTTCAGACCATGTCATCGACGTCGCAGCACCCGATATCGACGAAACATTTGCCGATTGCGATTATATATTCTTATGTGCACCTGTTGAATATAACAGCATGTATCTTAAAACATTAAGCGGCATCATATCCAACAAGACCATCATAACCGACGTCGGAAGTGTCAAAGGTTATATACATAACACAGTAAGAGAATTAGGAATTTCAAAGCACTTTATAGGTGGTCATCCTATGGCCGGCTCGGAGAGAACAGGTTATGCTAACGCTAACGAGCATCTCTTTGAAAATGCTTATTATGCGATCACACCTACTGACGAAACAGACCCTGACAGGCTTGCTGAATACAAGGAGCTCGTTTCTTTATTAGGTGCCATACCTATAGTTATAGATCCGGATGTACACGATTATTGCGTCGCCGGTATAAGCCACCTTCCACACATCGTTGCTTCTTCACTTGTTAACACCGTCCGTGTCCACGACACCGATGAAGAGACCATGAAGATGCTTGCAGCAGGCGGTTTCAAGGACATAACAAGAATTGCATCATCTTCTCCAGAGATGTGGGAACAGATATGTATGACTAACACCGATAGGATACTTGAGCTTATAGCCGCATACGAAGAGCAGTTAGAAGCATTTAAACTTGCGCTTAACACTAGGGATTCTAACACAATCCACGGTATGTTCGAGCAGTCAAGGGATTACAGGAACTCTATCAACACAGTTTCTAAAGGACTTCTTGACAAAGTATATGTCTTACGCTGCGAACTTGTTGACGAGAAAGGACAGATAGCCAACATAGCAGGCATACTCGCCAAGCACGATATAAGCCTTAAGAACATAGGCATCATCAATAATCGCGAGAACGAAAAGGGTGTTCTTCATATAGAGCTCTCAAGCGAAGATGACCTTATAAACGCTACCACTCTTCTTAGAGATAATTCCTATACAGTATATCGTTAGATCGGAGAACAAGATGAATTCATATATAACAAGCACTAGAGGCGAAGTAACTGTCCCAGGTGACAAGTCAATCTCACACAGAAGCATTATGCTTGGTTCCATCGCAAAGGGAACCACAAGAATCAAGGGATTCCTAGAAGGTGAAGATTGCCTCTCTACAATCGACTGTTTTAAGAAGCTCGGCATAGAAATCGAGAAAAATGGCGACATGATAAGCGTCTTCGGACAGGGACTTCACGGACTTAAAGCGCCATCTGATCTTCTCTACACTGGCAACAGCGGAACAACCACAAGACTCATATCGGGTATATTGTCAGCTCAGGATTTTTCCTGCACGATAGATGGTGATGCCTCTATAAGAAAGCGTCCCATGAGCAGGATCATAACTCCTCTTTCGCTCATGGGTGCAGACATAAAAAGCGAGTACAACAACAATTGTGCTCCACTTCACATAACAGGCTCTAAGCTTCATGGTATAGAATACACACTTCCTGTAGCTTCCGCTCAGGTTAAGTCATCGATTCTCCTTGCAGGTCTCTACGCAGAAGGAAAGACAACAGTAACAGAACCTGCTATCTCAAGGAATCACTCAGAACTTATGTTAGCCGCTTACGGTGCTAAGATACAAAACTCTGGTCTTACTACTACGATTGAGACAACCGATGAGCTCTATTCATCAGATATCGAGATTCCTGGCGACATCTCTTCTGCGGCTTACTTTATAACCGCAGCACTTATAACCCAGAACGACGGTATCCTCATCAAAAATGTAGGTGTAAATCCTACACGCGATGGCATATTAAAAGTATATGAAGCCATGGGCGGTAAGATAACAAGACTCAACGAGCGCATAATCGCCGGAGAACCTGTTGCAGACTTACTTGTATCGACATCAGAACTCCACGCTACCACTGTAGAAGGCGATATAATCCCAACTCTCATAGATGAGATTCCTGTGATAGTTGTAGCTGCAGCCATGGCAGAAGGAACTACAATCATAAAGGATGCAAAGGAACTTAAGGTCAAGGAATCAGACCGTATCGCGGTCATGACAGAGAACATGAAAGCCTGTGGTATAGATATAACAGCCACCGATGACGGCTTCATCATCAATGGTCACAGTGATAACACATTCAAAGAAGCGACTGTTGACAGCCACTTAGACCACAGAATCGCCATGTCATTTGCCATAGCCAATCTATGTTGCAAGGGAAATATAACCATAAAATCAAAAGAATGCGTAGATATCTCATATCCAGG
>DOVJ01000119.1 GCA_003520145.1 Eubacterium sp. | reverse complement strand
TCTTCTAAATCCAGATAGCATGGAAATCTAAATGAATATTATGTCCGCCCCTTTTGTATGTAGGGTATATATACATGTAGTATTTGCAGAAATAATATGATATAATCAAATGTAATACGTCATGATAAGGAGTGTTTATTACTATGGATAAAAAGATGGTCTGGCATATACTTGGAATAGCGGAAACTACGGATGAAGCCGCAATCAAGAATGCATACAGGGAAAAGCTTGTGGATTGCAATCCTGAAGATGATCCGGAAGGTTTTAAGAATCTTAGGACCGCTTATGAGGAGGCGCTTTCCATGGGTAGTGCCAAGGAAGAAGAGGATGATGAGATCTCTCTTTGGATCAAGGATTTCGAAGAGATATATAACGATATAACCATGCGCTCTAAGGAAAGCTCTTATGAGGAGCTTTTTAAGAGTCCGCTCTGCGATGATCTTGAGATGGCGGATGTTCTCAGGGAAAAACTCTTAGTCTTCATCATGGATAATTATAACTTTCCGACGGAAGTATTCTGTCTGATAGATGAGCGCTTTCATGTGCTTGAAGATAAGGAGGCACTGTCGGAGAAGTTTGCGGTTGCTTTCCTGGATTTCTTCGAAAGAAGCGTTAATGGCAGTACATTTTTTGATTTTTCTCTGTTTGAGAATACGGCTATCGATGTGGGCGAGACTTTGCCTGATGCCTATATAGATGCGTTTTTCGAGATGAGAAATGCTTTCTATGATAACGACGTTGATGGCGCTATGGAAAAGTATGACGCACTTTCGCAGTATGGTGTATATCATCCATATGCGGATGTTGAATATATCAAGATGCTGAATAATAAAGGTGATTACGATAAGGCGAAAGAACTCGGCGAAAGACTTCTAAAGCGTTATCCAGAGGATTATTATATCAGGTTTACATATGCGCTTGTAAGGTTCGACCATGGCGATGATGATGGCGTGTATGAGGAATTCGAGGCGCTTAGTAAGATCAATCCTGAGGATCAGAGTCTTCAGTTTGCGATGATTCGTTATCGCGGCAGACATGGAGATAAGAAGAAGGCTAAGGATGAAGTTATAGAGCTCATGGAGGATATCCACAGCCAGGAACTCGTTAATTATATGAGAGAGCTTAATGAAGAAATCATAACTGATTACGAGGCACAGCTTGAAGAAAAGTATGACAGTGTGATCGCCAATGAGCTTGCGTGGTGTTACTTCCAGAATGAGCAGTATGATCGCTGTATAGAGTATCTTGACGGCAGATCCGATGAGGAGAAGAAAGCTTACGAATATGTCAATCTCTATGGTAGATGCTTATTTGCTATGGGCAAGGAGGCGGAGTCTCTGGAGTATCTGGAGCGCTGGAAGCAGATGATAATCGATGCTGTAGATGACGGCAGCGAGGAATACAGAAAGAAAGCCAGAAGATTAGGTCTTTCCTATGCGCTTTGCGGTAACGCATACATTTTGAAAAAAGAGTATGATAAGGCTATAGAGAATCTTCTTACTGCCAAGGAATATGAGAAGCCGGGTTATAACAGGTGGGCTGTTATGGAAAGAATCGCTTACTGCTATAATAAAACCGGAGAGTACACCAAAACCATAGATGTATGTGATGAGGTAATTGAGGCTGACGAGGGGTATTATCCTATATATCTGATGCGTCAGGAGGCTTTTTATAACCTCAAGTACGGCATGGATGTTATAGACGATTATTATAAGGCAACTCAGATATATAATGGTTATTACAGACCTTATTATTATGCTGCGCTTGTGAATATGCATATGAAGAGGTATGAGGACTTTGATGAAGTCCTAAAGCGCGCTCGTGAAGCGGGTGTTGAGTCTGACAGCCTTACATTCGTTCAGTATAAAAAGGACAGAATGACTACATATGATGGCGATGAGATGCTTAAGCTTGCTCATAAGATGGAACAGTTCAGATTGAATGTGTACAATAATCCTGAAAGTGATGTTGAAGTTAAGAGCGATATATCGTATGAGATAGCTTTTGTATATATCGATATGAAGAATTATGAGAAGGCGTTAGAGTACATCAACGAAGCTCTGGATATGGATAACAGAATCAATTACAGATGGACGAAGGCTGATATCTATTCTAACATGAAAAAGTATGATGAGGCTATCGCTATATTCAAGGAGATGCTTGAAGAAAGACCTGACAATGATGCTATCTGTTATGATCTTGCCCAGGCTTATTATTCCAATAAGCAGTTTGATGAGGCGAGAAAGCACTATGAACATACGCTTGAGCTGAATCCTAAGCATTATGATGCGGCAGACTGTATCATGAACATGTGTCTTGAGGATTATGAGAGGACTGATGATCCGAAGTTCTTTGAGGAAGCTGTAAAGTACGCTGATATTCAGATAGAAAACAATGATACTGCGTATTATAGAATCGACAGAGGTCTCGTATATCAGGAGCATGCTGATTATGAAAGGGCTCTTGAGGACTATCTGAAGGCTGCCGAGCTTGATGAAACTAATCCTTATGCCTACAATAACGCAGGTTATTGTTATAGCATGCTTGGGGATTATGATAAGGCTAAAGAATACCTCAACAAATCCATAGAGTGTATCAAGGATAAGGAGAAAAAACTGAGGAATCCTTATACTAATCTTGCTAACGTCTACTATATGCTTGGAGACTATGAACATGAACTTGAAGTGCTTCTTGAAGCAGCAAGGCTCTTCCCGGGATATGAGTATCTTGCCAAAAATGTTGCTGATGCATATCTGCACTGCGGCAAGGCGAGCGAAGCTTTGAAGTATCTTCGCGATTTTGCCGGAAAGAATTCCAAGAATATTCAGGATTTTGCTGACAAGATGGTATCTATAGAATATATGTCGGGGCATTCATCGAAGGCTTATATAAGACTTGTCAGCGCAAGACCAGAAAGTGCAACGACTAAGGCACGTCTTGCAAGAATATACTGTGACTGCTATAGAAAATACAAGGAATGCCTGAAAGTGTATAAGCAGGTAGAAGGTAAACTGGATGAATATATGCAGGTATCTGCCTATATCGATATGGCCAAGTGTGAATATATCCTCGGAAATCATAAGGCTGCTTCGGAATACTCTAAAAAAGGTATGGATCTCATGTTCAAGGAATATGAGAATCATGATATATACTTTGCAAAGGCAAAAGAGGCGCCTATAAGATATTCAAGATACGGAAGACTTCTTATATTCGCTGGAGAATTCGATAAGGCCGTCGAGGCACTGTCGCATATGAGGAATCTTGAATCCTGCAGAAGATGCAGCTTCTGCGAGAACAAAGAGTGTTTTCAGTATTATCTTGATATGGGCTTGCTAGAAGAGATGCGAGGTGATATTAAGAAAGCTATTGAGTATTATACTATAGCTCAGCAGATGAATCCTTGGGATGATGAAAGCAAGAATGCACTGGAAGTACTGAAGAAGAAGTAGAAAATTGTTGTGAATTGTGATATAATGTATAAGTTATGGAGATATATACAGACAAAGATATGCCTATAGGCTTCATGGACTCGGGAGTCGGAGGGCTTAGTGTTCTTAGGGAAGCTATGAAGATAGCACCTTTTGAGGACTATATATATTATGGCGATTCGGCACATGCACCTTATGGTGTTAAGAGTGTTGAAGAAATCACAAGGCTTACCTATGATGTGGTGGATAAGCTTCTTGACATGGGAATCAAGGGGCTTGCTGTAGCATGTAATACGGCAACCAGCGCTGCAGTCAGGAGTCTTCGAGGTGATTATCCTGACCTTCCGATAGTAGGCATAGAGCCGGCCATTAAGCCGGCAGTTATAGATAAGGATGTCAAGAGAGTGCTTGTTATGGCGACTCCTATGACTATACGTCAGGAAAAGTTTAACAGGCTCCTTTCCCAGTACTCAGATTCAAAAGAGGTCATAAGTGTTGAATGTGGAGGACTTATGGAATATGTGGAGAGGGGAATACTTGAAGGCGCTGAGTTGGAGGCATATCTTAGTGATAAGCTGACAGGATATATGAATGATGAGGATACAGGTATAGTCTTAGGCTGTACTCACTATCCTTTTCTCAAGGAGACTATACTTAAGGTGTTGTCTTCTTATAAAGTTAAGATCTTCGATGGCGGTTATGGAACTGCGCTTGAACTCATGCGCAGATTGGATACCGCGCATCTTCTTAGGGATGATAAGGACAGAACTGGTAAGGTTACAATCCTTAACTCTAAGGAAGATGAGAGTGTGATAAGATTAAGTGAAGACCTTTTGTACGGGAGGAAGAGTTGATGTATAATATACCTATAGTCATTCCGTCTTATGAGCCGGATGAGAGACTTCTTAAGCTTCTTGAAGACCTTAAGGAGAATGAATTTGACAAGGTTATAATAGTGGATGATGGTTCAGGTATCGAGTACCGTCATATATTCAAGGAAGCAAAGAAGAAGTATTCTGCAACTGTGCTTCGCCACAGCGTAAATCAGGGTAAGGGCAGAGCGCTTAAGACTGCATTTAACTATCTTCTGAGTGAAGAGAAGGATATGATAGGCTGTGTGACTGCTGATTCTGATGGTCAGCACTCTATAGAAGATATCCGTAAGGTTATGAGTGTTCTTTCTCTTAACAAGGATAGTCTTATACTCGGAAGCAGGGACTTTTCTTTGGAAGGTGTTCCAGATAAGAGTCGCAAGGGCAATACTATAACAAGTGTTGTCATGAACTTCCTATATGGAATCAGGATATCTGATACACAGACAGGTCTTCGAGGAATCCCTAGAGACTTCATGGAGAAACTTCTGTGTGTCGATGGAGAGAGATTCGAATTCGAGACTAATATGCTTATAGCCTGCAAGGGTAAGGTCAATATCATAGAGGTTCCGATAGAGACTATATATGATTCTAAGGAGGATCATAAGACTCACTTTAATCCTATCAAGGATTCCATAAGGATATATAAGCTTTTTGGAAAACGTATCATAGCTTATGCTGTGGGATTTGTATGTGCGGCTAAGGTTTTGAAGACTGTTGTTAAGCTTGTTTTTAAGAGTAAGAGAAAGAAGAGTGGCAATCATGAAGCTTGAGAAGATTACTAAAGTGCATGATGGTGCGTTCATCTCCAGATATGACCTTACTTATACAACGGTTGATAATAAGACTAAAGTATATGAGATGATAAGCAGAGATAAGGAACTTGATGAGGCCAGGCTTCATAAGGAATCAGCTGATGCTGTTGTTATCATAGCTTTTGACGAGAATGAGGAGAGAATCCTTCTTAATAAGGAATTCCGTCTTGCTGTGGATGATTATGTATATAACTTTCCTGCGGGGCTTGTAGATCCGGGAGAGGATATCTATCAGGCTGCAAAGCGTGAGCTGTGGGAAGAGACCGGCCTTGATCTTTGTGAGGTCATAGACACTATGGGTATTAGCTATAGTGCTGTTGGATTTTCCAACGAGATCAATAATTGCATAGTCTGCAAGGCTAAGGGAACATTTGCACCGAGCACTTCGACGGTTGAAGAAATCGAGGCTGCGTGGTATACTAAAGAAGAGATAAGAGAATTACTAAAGAAAGGAAGATTTGCGGCTAGAACACAGGCATTCTGCTATATGTGGAGTCGTAGCTAAAGAATTATCATGAGAAAGACTAAGATCATATGTACTATAGGACCATCAAGCAATAACGTGGAGACTATCAAGGAGATGTATAAGGCCGGTATGAATGTATGCCGTCTTAACTTCTCTCATGGAGACCATGAGGAGCAGTACAGCAAGATTGTGAATATCAACGCTGTAAGGAAGGAACTTGATGCTCCTATCGCAATCATGCTCGATACTAAGGGACCTGAATACAGAATAGGAACCTTCGCTAATAAGAAGGTATATGTTCCAGATGGAGCCACATTTACTTTCACTACAGATGATGTTGTGGGTGATGAGACTAAGGTTTCTGTAAGCTATAAGAATCTTACTTCTGAGCTTTCTGTCGGAGATAGAGTTCTTGTATGTAACGGTCTTCTTATCTTCGAGGTTAAGGAGATCAAGGGCAACGACGCTATCTGTGTGGCTATCGCAGGTGGTGAGATGGCCGACAAGAAGAGTATGAGCTTCCCTAATAAGGTCTTGAAGGCTGATTACTTAAGTGAGCAGGATAAGAAGGATCTCCTCTTCGGTATTAAGAACGATGTTGACTTCGTGGCTGCTTCTTTCGTATCAAGCAAGGCTGATATGATCGCTATAAGAAGCTTCCTCGATGATAATGGCGGTAAGGATATAGATATCATCGCTAAGATCGAGAATAGAGCAGGTGTTGACAACATAGAAGAGATCTGTGATATAGCCGATGGTATCATGGTTGCAAGAGGTGACCTCGGTGTAGAGATTCCTTATGTTGAGGTTCCTTCTGTTCAGAAGCACCTCATCAACAAGTGTCGTCTTCTTGGTAAGAGAGTTATCACAGCTACCGAGATGCTTGAGTCTATGATCAGCAATCCTCGTCCTACTAGAGCTGAGATATCAGATGTTGCTAATGCTGTATATGATGGTTCGTCTGCTATCATGCTCTCAGGTGAGACTGCACAGGGCAAGTATCCTGTTGCTGCTGTTAAGAATATGGCTGAGATTGCCGAGTACACTGAAGAGCATATCAAGTATGCTAAGAGATTTGCTAACAATGAATTCATAATCAAGAGTAATCTTGATGCTATATCACATGCTACATGTGCTATGGCTATAGATGTGAAGGCTAAGGCTTTGGTTGTAAGTTCTATAAGTGGCAGAACTGCACGTATGGTGAGCCGTTTTAGATGTCCTGTGGATATCGTGGGTATCACTACTAGCGAGAAGGTATGGAGAAAGCTTAACTTAAGCTGGGGCGTTACTCCTGTTCTTACTCAGGAGGTTACTTCTGTAGAGGTTATGTTCTACAACGCTCTTAATAAGGCTAAGGAGATATGTAACCTCAAGCCTGGTGATAACGTAGTATTGACCGGTGGTCAGATCAACGGTCAGACAGGTAATACCAACACTATCAAGGTCGAGACTATTGGCTGAGATTAGACCTGTTGCGCATATTAAGACGGGGTTTTCAGAAAAGTTCGGGATACCACGCCAGAGCAATATAGCTCATGCGACAACTGCAAAGATATATTTTGAAAAAGAATTCAAAGACCCTCAGGTTATAAAAGGCTTAGAGGGCTTTGATTATATATGGCTTCTGTGGCACTTTGATGAAGAGGTGGAGAAACTGACCGTTGCACCTCCGAAGCTTGGCGGCAAGAAGCATATGGGAATATTTGCGACACGCTCACCGTTGCGTCCTAATCATATAGGTCTGTCTTCTGTGAGGCTTCTGTCTAGCGGTGTGGATGAAGTGGGTCTTTACTTAGAGGTTGGTGGTGCTGATCTTATGGATGGTACTGCTATCTATGATATTAAGCCTTATCTTCCTTATACGGATGCTCATCCGAACGCCCGTGGTGGTTATGCAGGCGAGGTCCTCTTTGAAACCCTAGTTGTGAAGTATGACCCTAGTGTGCTTGATAAGCTTCCGAAGGAGATCATAGTACCTCTTACACAGGTGCTGCATGTGGATCCGCGACCGGCTTACAAGAAGGATTCGGATGAGATGTATGCCATAGCATATGAGGGTTTTGATATACATTTTACTGTATCTGACGGAGTTCTAAGAGTGGTTGATGCAATTCCCTATGGAGAAAGGAAAATCAAATGAACGAATATACTAAGCCCGTGTACTACAGCGAGACTGATGTTGATGGATACATACGACTGGATGCTGTATTTGACGAGCTTTCTAACATAATCAATTATCATTCGGAGTCTATAGGCAAGGGCGCTAAATATCTTCTTGATATCGGCCGTACATGGTTTGTCATAGGTTGGCATATAAGAATCTATGATCATGCGAAGCTTCTTGAGAATATCACTATGAAGACCTGGGGGCATGACCTTAGTGCAGCCTTCTGTTCGAGAAATGTTACGATGAAGTCGGGCGATAAGGCTTTAGTCGACGCTGATTCTCTCTGGGCAGTCTATGATATGAAACGCGGGATGCTGACAAAGATAAAGGATGTGGATACTGAAGGTTATGATTATTGCGATGGCCTCGATATGGAGGGTGTTGACAGGAAGATGAGTGTTAACTGCACTACTTTGATCGGTGATGTAACATTTGGGCGTTATGATATAGACTATAACGAGCACGTCAACAACATGGCTTATCTTAAGAAGGCGATAACATATATAGAGAATGAGCGCGCTATAAGTGATATCAAGGTTGTATACTGTAAGCAGACTAAGTTCGGCGAGACTCTCAAGCTGTATATGGATGAGGTTGAGCCTTCTGTGTATGAGATGAAGATGACTGGCGAGTCTGAGGCGGACGTTCGCGTGGTTATGAGAATAGAGGCAAAAGAGCGATTATAGGGAGGTAATGTTATGGCGTGGTATAATGAAGCAACCTTTTATCACATATATCCTCTGGGTATGACAGGCGCCCCAAAGACGAATGACGGCGGTGCTGTGGAACACAGACTCATGAATCTTATTCCATGGGTTGACTATCTGAAGAAACAGGGCTTTACTGCTCTGTATATAGGTCCTCTTTTTGAATCTGTTGGTCATGGTTATGAAACTACTGATTATAAGCTTCTTGACAGAAGACTTGGAGATAATAAGGACCTTAAGAAGTTTGTGGAGCACTGTCATAAGAATGGCATCAGAGTCATACTTGACGGAGTGTTCAATCACACGGGAAGGGAGTTCTTTGCTTTCAAGGATATCAAGGAGAAGAGGGAGAATTCGCCTTATAAGGATTGGTACTGCAACGTAAACTTCTGGGGCAACAACGAATACAATGATGGGTTTTCTTATGACAATTGGGGTGGTTATAACCTTCTTGTCAAGCTTAATCAGCGAAATCCTGCAGTCATCGACTATATATGTGATGTCATAAGATTCTGGGTGTCTGAATTCGATATAGATGGTATAAGACTTGATGCGGCGGATGTTCTGGACTTTGACTTCATGAAGAGGCTTGGAGCACTTGCGCGCGAGGTCAAGGAAGACTTCTGGCTCATGGGTGAGGTCATCCATGGCGATTATGCAAGGTGGGTCAACGATGAGACTCTCAATGCTGTGACTAATTATCAGATGCACAAGGCTCTTTACTCAGGTCATAACGATCATAATTACTTCGAGATAGCACATACTCTGAAGCGCCACATGGACATCATGAGAGATGGTGTGTATAAGCTATATAACTTCGTGGATAATCACGATGTTGAGAGAATATATACAAAGCTTAATAATAAAGCTCACTTTACTCCTGTTCATATCTTGCTGTATACTCTTCCTGGCGTGCCATCGATATACTATGGTTCTGAATTTGGCATAGAGGGAAGAAAAGAACGTGGAAGCGATGATTCCTTAAGACCATGTCTTGAGTACGATGAGTACAAGGATAGGATTAAGTCATGCGAACAGCTTAAGCTTATCAGGAAGCTTAACGAGATAAGAAAGAGCGTTCCTTCTCTTTCCTATGGAAGATATGTGGAGAAGCTTCTTACTAATAGGCAGTATGCTTTTACAAGAGAACTAGATGATACATGCGCAATCGTTGTAGTGAATAATGACGAATCTGATGCCTATGTATCTATAAGAGGCTTAAGAGATGGGCACTATAAGGGGCTTTTGCATGATAGTGAAGTAGAGGTGTCTGGTGGGGTACTTAATATGAGTGTGCCAGCATGCAGCGGAGAGATATTAGAAAAGGCGTAAAAAATATCTTGAAAGAAAAAAACCAAGATGCTATAATAAGGGGTAACAGATTTTAGAATAAAGATTTAAAGAAGGAGATTTTGATATGGCTTATTATTATGATGAACCATCGCGTACATTTGGTGAATATTTGCTTGTACCGGGTTACTCATCGTCTGAGTGTATTCCTGATAAGGTTAGCCTTAAGACACCGTTGGTAAAGTATAAGAAGGGACAGGAAGAGTGTCCGTTTGAACTTAACATACCTATGGTTTCTGCCATCATGCAGTCTGTATCAGGTGAGAAGCTTGCTATTGCGCTTGCTAAACAGGGTGGCATATCATTTATATATGGTTCCCAGAGTGCTGAAGATGAAGCTGATATGATCAGGAGAGTTAAGTCATACAAGAAGGGATTTGTAACTAGTGATTCGAATCTTGGTCCTGATGCAACTTTGGCTGATGTCCTTGATATCAAGCAGAGAAGCGGTCATTCAACTGTTGCCATCACAGATGACGGAAGTGCTCATGGCAAGCTTCTTGGTATCGTTGCTTCAAGAGATTATCGTATCTCTCGTATGTCCACAGACACTAAGGTTACTGATTTCATGACTCCTATAGATAAGCTTATTACAGCTTCACATAAGTTAAGCCTTCATGACTGCAACGATATCATATGGGATAACAAGATTAATTCTTTGCCACTTCTTGATGAAGAGGGTAGACTTCAGTATATGGTATTCCGTAAGGATTATGACAGCCATAAGGAGAATGTCAACGAGAGACTTGACGCTAACAAGAGTTATATAGTTGGTGCTGGTATTAACACCAGAGATTACGAGACCAGAGTTCCTCTCCTCGTGGAGGCAGGTGCTGATGCTCTCTGTATAGACTCATCTGAAGGCTTCAGTGAGTGGCAGGCAAGAACTTTAAAGTGGATCAGAGAAAAGTATGGTGACACTGTTAAGGTTGGTGCAGGTAATGTTGTTGACAGAGATGGATTCAGATTCCTTGCTGAGGCAGGTGCTGATTTCATTAAGATCGGTATCGGAGGTGGTTCTATCTGCATCACAAGAGAGACCAAGGGTATCGGACGTGGTCAGGCTACAGCTGTTAAGGAAGTAGCTGCTGCAAGAGATGAGTACTATAAGGAAACAGGTATATATATCCCTATATGCTCAGATGGTGGTATCGTACACGATTATCATATTACACTTGCACTTGCTATGGGCGCTGACTTTGTTATGCTCGGAAGATACTTTGCAAGATTCGACGAAAGCCCAACGAACAAGCTCAAGATCGGTGGCAATTTCGTTAAGGAATACTGGGGCGAAGGCTCTAACCGTGCTCGTAACTGGCAGAGATATGACCTTGGCGGAGCTACTAAGTTAAGCTTTGAAGAGGGTGTAGACAGTTATGTGCCTTATGCAGGTTCGCTTGCAGAGGGTGTTCAGAGTACACTGTACAAGGTTAAGTCTACTATGTGTAACTGTGGTGCTCTTACTATTCCTGAACTTCAGCAGAAGGCTAAGCTTACAGTTGTATCTTCTACTTCTATCGTAGAGGGTGGCTCACATGACGTTATCCTTAAGAACGGAACTGCCAGATTCGAATAATTCAGATATTTCATTATAACGGAGGAATATATATCATGAAGAAGGACATTGATTGGACCTCATTGGGGTTTGGTTATGTTAAAACAGATTATCGTTATGTATCTTATTACAAGGACGGTAAGTGGGATGATGGTGCCCTCATAACAGACGACACTATTACTATGAGTGAGTGTGCGGGAGTTCTCCAGTATGCACAGACATGTTTCGAAGGCCTTAAGGCTTATGAAACTGTAGATGGTCATATCGTTACATTTAGACCTGACCTCAACGCTGAGAGATTCCAGACATCATGCGCTGGTCTTGAGATGCCTGTAGTAGAGAAGGAGAAGTTCATAGAGGCAGTAACAGAAGTTGTTAAGGCTAATAAGGATTTCGTTCCACCATACGGAACAGGCGCTACACTTTACATCAGACCATATGCATTTGGTTCGAACCCTGTTATCGGTGTTAAGCCGGCAACAGAATATCAGTTCAGAATATTCACTACTCCTGTAGGTCCATACTTCAAGGGCGGCGCTAAGCCTATTACTATAAGAGTTAGTGATGTTGATAGAGCAGCACCTCATGGAACAGGTAATATCAAGGCTGGTCTTAACTATGCTATGAGCCTTCATAACATAGTAGACGCTCATAACAAGGGCTTTGATGAGAATCTTTACCTTGATCCTGCTACAAGAACCAACGTAGAAGAGACAGGTGGAGCCAACTTCCTTTTCGTAACTAAGGACAATGTTGTTGTTACTCCTAAGTCTAACAGTATCCTTCCTTCTATCACAAGACGTTCGCTTGTATATGTTGCAGAGCATTATCTTGGACTTAAGGTAGAAGAGAGAGTTGTTCCTTTTGAGGAAGTTAAGGAGTTTGCAGAGGCTGGTCTTTGCGGAACTGCTGCAGTTATCTCACCTATCGGTAAGATCGTAGATCATGGCAAGGAGATATGTCTTCCTGCAGGTATGGAAGATATGGGTCCTGTTACAAGAAAACTTTACGAGACACTTACAGGTATTCAGATGGGTAAGATCGAAGCACCTGAAGGATGGATTCACAGAATCGACGTATAATTCAGATATCATAATTATAGAGGCTGTAAATGCGGGGATAAAACATCCCCCTTTTACAGCCTCTGTTACGTGTAAAAGATGAATAGATAATTCTTGTGATTTTTGGAAAAATATTGTATTATTATGGTAGTATAGACAACATTAAGTCTGTGAGGTGATGGCTTGATTGAATTCATAAAAGAACATAAAAAGAAGGTTGTCATAAACCTGATTATATTGGCTGTTTTAATCATAGCATGTGTTCTATATGCTGATTATGTCAAGAAGCATCGCATCATAAAAAGGACTTATGTTTATGGCGACAAGAATCAGGATATAAGCGTTACGATAAAACCGAGAGGTCTTTCATCAGATACCTGGATCAAGGATGTGGATGGAGATATATATAACGCCTGTATCTATGAGGCAGTAATTGTCAATAATACTGAAAATCCTATAGAGCACTGGGTTCTTACTATTAATCCTGAGAAGCTTATGTACCTCAATAATGCATGGTGTGGTAAAATCGAGATCGTTCAGAAGGATAAAAGTCAGACTCTTGATCTTAGGAATCTTGAAGGTGTAGATATAGAGCTTGACCATAAGATACTGGCGGGTGATCTCCTCATACCTATTAAAAAGGGTGAAAGATTCATCTATTATCCAGATGGAGAGGTTCATGAATATCCGATTGAAAGCAAGGTAGGAGATGAGACAAAGTCTGTTACAATTGGTTTTATCATATATTATCAGGGAAGTGATAGTTATAGTTTCGAAGACTTTTCCGTAGACTATGAGATTGCCCGTTCTCTGAAGAATGATATCTTGTACAGGATTATCAATATAGCGATACTGTTGTGGGTGGTAATACTTATCTCAATTGCGGTGATCGATGTTAAGATGGATATAGCTAAAAAGAGATTTAATAGAGATGCTCAGATCATCGAACAGTCTCTTACGGTATTGACACAGTTCATCGATGCCAAGGATTCTTATACTAAGGGACATTCTATCAGAGTTGCTACATATTCTGAGATGCTTGCTAAAGAGATAGGTTTTTCGGAGGATGCATGTAAGAATGTATACTATATAGCTCTTATGCATGATTGCGGTAAGATGTATGTATCAGATGAAGTATTGAAGAAGACTGCTAAGCTTACGAATGAAGAATTCGAAGAGATTAAGTCGCATACTACTCGTGGCGCACAGATGTTGACTGATTTCACATCCTTAGATGGTATCACTGACGGTGCTATGTATCATCATGAGAGATATGATGGCAAGGGCTATCCACAAGGTAAGGTTGGTGAAGAAATCCCGCTTATTGGCAGGATCATATGTGTGGCCGATTCATTTGACGCTATGAACAGTGAACGATGCTATAGAAAAGCTCTTTCTGCATCGAAGATCATATCGGAGATTGAGGTTAACAAGGGCAAGCAGTTTGACCCTAGGATTGCAGAGGCTATGCTTAAACTCATAAGAGAAGGTAAAGTAACATTTGCAGTGGATGATGTAAAACGGAATAACTAGTAAAGTGAGGCTCGGTAAGGGACCTTTGGGAAAACTCCTGTGTTATATATGGCATGGGAGTTTTTTTACTAGAAATCGCAATTATGAGATAAAACTAAGTTCGCAGATTTTTTTCCGTGATAAACTTTTCTCTTCATGTTAGACTAGGTACATAAGGATAAGAACTAAAGGCACTTACAGCAACTTATGTGGTTCTAATGATATATATAACTAATGTGCCTTGTTAGCCTAAAGAGAGGAGACCTATCATGGTTGATTATATTGAAGACGAACTTAATATGACGCTCACAGAGAACGGTGCAACTACTTACGCGTCGACCGGTTCTGATTGTCTTGATCTTTTTTCGGCAATCGGTGCGCTTCGCTCAGCTTCTGACGAAGAGATTAATAAGCGCTTTGTTAGGGCATATGCCGAGGATAAGGATATCGCCATGAAGCTCCTTTTTTATGCCAGAGACATAAGAGGTGGTCTTGGCGAGCGAAGAGTATTTCGCACTATACTTAAGAGGCTTGCACATGACAAGTGCGAGTCTGTTAAGAAGAATATGGGTCTTATCGCAGAATTTGGTCGATATGATGACCTTCTTGTGCTCATGGATACTCCTTGCGAGGATGCGATGCTTGAACTTTTGAAGGCGCAGTTTGATGAGGATATGCGACTTCTTGATGAAGGGAGGATTGTGTCCTTGCTTGGCAAGTGGCTTCCTTCGGTAAATGCTTCGAGTGCTTCTACTCGTACGGTTGCTATGAGGGTTTGCAAAGCATTTGGACTTACTGCGGCTTCCTATAGGAAGTCGTTGTCTATGCTTCGCGCGAAGATTAAGATAATCGAGAATAATCTAAGAGAGATGGATTACAGCTTCGATTATGAAAAACAGCCATCTAGAGCTATGTATAAGTACAGGGCAGCGTTTTTGCGAAATGACCCTATCAGATATTCGCAGTATCTGAATGATGTGGAGTCAGGTCATGCTACTATGCATACTGATAATATCATGCCTTATGAGCTTGTTGAACGCTTCTTAGAAGAAGGTAACAGGATGTCAGAAGGCGAGATTAGAGCAATTAATGCTATGTGGCAGTCTTTGCCTGATTATGGCGGTGATGAGAACGCTATAGCGGTCATAGATACTTCGGGCTCTATGTATGGTGGTGGCATACCGATGCCGGGTTCAGTTGCTTTGTCGCTTGGTCTGTACTTCGCTGAGCATAATAAGGGTGCTTTTGCTGGAAGCTTCATAGCTTTTTCGCGTAAGCCTAAACTTATCAGGATTAAGGGTGAGACCTTCGCTGATAAGGTCAGATACCTCATGACCTTCAACGAAGTTGCGGATACGAATCTTGAGGCTGTGTTCGAGGTTATACTTAGAGCTGCAGTTAAAAACCATGTTCCTCAGTCGGAGCTTCCAAAAAAACTTATAATCATCTCCGATATGGAGTTCAATAGTTGCGTTAATGATGCGTCTTTTACCAATTTCGAGAATGCTAAGAAAAGATATGCTGAATACGGTTATCAGCTTCCAAAGATCATCTTCTGGAACGTGCAGAGCAGAAGAGATAACCAGCCTGTTAAGAAGAACGAACAGGGTGTTGCGCTGGTATCAGGTCTAACACCTAAGCTTTTTGATATGGTTTGTGGTGGCGTTCTCGACCCTTATTCATTCATGATGGATGTGCTTGGGGGTGAGAGATATAAGGGAATTAGTGCGTGAAACAGCTTGCAAGCAGTAAAAAGTTGTTGACAAATATCTAATTTATGTTATAATGAATATATGAACAGTTGTTCATGTATTCATTATTTTTTATGAAAGGATAATTTACTATGAAGAAGACTTACAAGATTGATGTGGATTGCGCTAACTGCGCTAACAAGATGGAAGCTGCAACTAAGAAGGTTGCTGGTGTTAAGGATGCTACTGTAAACTTCATGGCGCTTAAGATGAGCGTTGAATTCGAAGATGGCGCTGATGTTAGCGCTGTTATGAATGATGTTTTGGCTGCCTGCAAGAAGGTTGAGAGTGATTGTGAGATATTCCTATGAATAAAAAACAGAAGAAAACTCTATGTCGTGTGATCGTTGCAGGCGTGCTGTGCGCTATCCTGATGATCATATCTCATACACAGGTTATAGAATTGCCTAAGTATGTCGAGTTAGTCTTATATATGGTTCCTTTTTTGATAATAGGCTATGATATTCTTCTTAAGGCCTTAGAAGGAATCAGGAATCTTCAGGCTTTTGATGAGAACTTTCTCATGGCTGTCGCTACTGTAGGTGCTATTGCTCTTGGAGAGTATGAAGAGGGCGTTGC